>JAZRHF010000001.1:0-4070 GCA_045644565.1 Clostridia bacterium
AAAATCAGGATTTTCAATATAGTTGGCACAGATATGCCCCTTAATGTGATGAACGGGAATAAGCGGTTTGTTAAGGGCAAAGGAAAGCCCCTTGGCAGTTGACACTCCAACTAAAAGTGCCCCCACAAGCCCCGGACCGTAGGTCACAGCAAGGGCATCAATGTCAGAAAATGTAAGCTTTGCATCCTCAAGTGCCTTATCAATAACCTGATTGATATTTTCAATGTGCATTCTTGATGCAATTTCAGGAACGACTCCGCCATAGCGTTTGTGAGTGTCAATTTGCGTATTTATAACATTTGATAAAACTCTGGTGCCGTTTTCAACAACCGCCGCCGCAGTTTCATCACAGGAACTCTCTATTGCAAGAATTTTCATATTTCTTCACTTCCGTAAAATCAAACTTAACTATATTATACTTTAACGGAATAAATTTTGCAATACTTTTTATTATTGCAAAATCCTGTATATTGTGTTATAATTTATCTAATGTGGAGGGCAGAATTTATGGAAGATAAAATATATGGAAGAAACCCTGTTATTGAGGCGCTTTCATCAGGAAGAGAAATAGATAAAATATTTTTTCAGGATGGCTTAACTCACAGCCTTATTTCAAAAATAACGGCTATGGCAAAGGAAAGGCAGATTCAATACAGATTTGTTAATAAGAAAAAGCTTGATGAACTTTCAGAAGACGGGAATCATCAGGGGGTTGTGGCGTTCGTTGCAACTCATACTTATGCATCGGTTGAGGATATTCTGTCCGTTGCAAAAGAAAAAGGAGAGGCTCCTTTTATTCTTATAGCCGACGGGCTTTCTGACCCCCATAACTTAGGAAGCATTATAAGAACTGCAAATGCGGCGGGGATGCACGGAGTTATTATTCCTAAAAACCGGAGCGTAGGGCTTAACGCAACGGTTGCAAAGGTGTCTGCCGGGGCGGTTGAATATATCCCTGTAGCAAGAGTTTCAAATATTGCCCAGACCATTGAAAAGCTCAAAAAAGAGGGAGTCTGGGTGGCTGGGACAGACCTTAGTGCCACAGACTATCACTATAACTGCGATTTGAAAGGTCCTCTTGCCATTGTTATCGGCAGTGAGGGTGAGGGAATAAGCCGTCTGGTTCGGGAAAAGTGTGACTTTCTGGTTAAAATCCCCATGATTGGCGAAATTGAGTCCCTTAACGCATCTGTTGCGGCAGGGGTGCTTATATATGAGGCAGTAAGGCAAAGGAGTTAAACTATGTTATCTAAAGTACAAAGCTCGGCCCTTAGCGGAATTGACGGGTTTATTGTCGAGGTTGAAGTGGATATATCTTCCTCTCTTCCTGCCTTTGAAATCGTGGGTCTTCCTGATGCGGCAGTTAAAGAGTCAAAGGAGCGTATCCGCTCTGCAATAAAAAACACAGGCCTTTATATGCCTGCTAAAAAAATCGTAGTAAACCTTGCCCCCGCAAGTGTTAAAAAGGCAGGGGCTTTATATGATTTACCTATTTCTCTGGCGATTTTAATTGCATCAGACCAGCTAAAAACAAAAGACATTGATAAATATATTCTTCTTGGGGAGCTTGCCTTAGACGGAAGCCTCCGCTCTGTTCGCGGAATACTTCCCATGGTGATTTCTGCGTACCAAAGCGGCTACAGAAAAGTAATCCTCCCTAAAAATAACGCTAAAGAGGCGGCAATTATAAAAGGGATGGAAGTATACGGTGCGGAAAATCTTCGTCAGGTGGTAGAGCATATTTCGGGCGAAAACGAAATAGAAAAAACGGAAACGGATAGCGAAAAGCTCTTTTCCAAAAGAAACGAATATGATTATGATTTTGCCGATGTGAAAGGCCTTGAGGGAATTAAGAGGGCTCTTTTAATCGCGGCAGCAGGAGGGCATAATGTTGCTCTTTCGGGGCCTCCCGGCTCAGGTAAAACAATGCTTGCAAAAAGGCTTCCGGGGATTCTTCCCGATTTAAGCTTTGAAGAGGCTTTGGAGGCGACAAAAATTCACAGTATTTCAGGTCTTCTTTCTGAGGACTCTCCGATGGTTATAAATCGTCCTTTCAGAAATCCTCATCACACGGTTTCAGCAGTGGGGCTATCAGGTGGCGGAACAAATCCAAAACCGGGCGAGGTCAGCCTTGCCCATAACGGAGTACTGTTTTTGGATGAGCTTCCAGAGTTCCGCCGTGACGCTCTGGAGATTTTAAGACAGCCCTTAGAGGACAGGGAAATAACCATAACAAGGACAGGGGGAACAAATACATATCCTTGTAATTTTATGCTGGTTGCGGCTTATAACCCGTGTCCCTGCGGATATTTTGGAGATAAAAATCACGATTGCTTCTGCACAGAGGGGCAGATTTCAAAATATATGAGCCGTATAAGCGGACCGCTTCTTGACAGAATTGATATTTTAGTCCGCGTTCCTGCAGTAAGCTTTGAGGAGCTTGAGGGGAAAAAGAGCGGTGAAACTTCTGCACAGATAAGAGAAAGAGTTAATAAGGCACGAAAAATTCAGCTTGAAAGATATGAGGGAACAAATATTTTCTCAAACAGTCAATTAACTCCTGAGCTTATGGAAAAGTACTGCACATTAGACGAGGCAGGAAGCAAAATTTTAAAGTTTGCTTTTGATAAAATGGGGCTTTCGGGAAGAGCCTACAACAGAATTTTAAAGGTGGCAAGAACTATTGCCGATTTAGAGGGCAGTGAGAATATTCTCGCGTCCCATATAACAGAGGCAATTCAGTACCGAAACGCCGACACTGATAAGGCATAGATTTTGAAAGGATTAAAAAATGAGACTGAATATAGTTTTAGTTGAGCCTGAAATCCCCTCAAACACGGGGAATATCTCAAGGACCTGCTCAATTATTGACGCATCACTTCACCTTGTGCACCCCCTTGGCTTTGATATAAGCGAAAAGGCGGTAAGAAGAGCAGGGCTTGACTATTGGGATACCTTAGATATAAATGAATATAAAAGCATTGAGGAAGTTTTTGAAAAATATCCAAATGGCGACTTTTATTTTTGCACAACAAAAGGGAAAAGAACCCACAGTGAGATGGATTATAAAAATAATGGAAAGCGGGATATATTTTTGGTTTTCGGCAAGGAGACAAAAGGTCTTCCCGAAAAGCTCCTGAATGAGCATATTGAAAAATGCATAAGAATACCTATGCTTAAAGAAAAAAGGTCACTTAACCTTTCAAACTCCGTTGCAATTATAGCTTATGAGGTACTTCGTCAGTTTGATTTTGAAAATTTAGAAAGGGAGGGCTATTTGCCCGAGGTTTAAGTATGTTTTTAGAAAAGGAAGAAATGAAATTTATCGTGCTTTATGCCCTTAAGCAGTATAAAGCACCAATGACAAGCGAAACCTTTTATGAAATTATAACCTGGGATAAGGATATAATGGGCTTTTTTGATGCCTTTTCTTCACTTAATGAGCTTAGCACAACAGGGTATGTGGAAATGACCTTTTACAGAAACGAAGAGTGCTTTACCCTTACAGAAAACGGCGAAAAAGCACTGGAGCTTTTCGGCGATAAATTCCCCAAAAGCATAAAAAACAGAATTGATGATGCAATCGGAAAATTAAGATATGATACCCTCTCTGACCCGAAAGCTATCTATGCGGAAGTTCTTCCCGTTACCCATAAGGAATATGGAGTAAAGCTCTCGGTTATGGAAGACCATAAGCCACTAATGGAGCTTTCTTTAAATGTGGGGGACAGACAAATTGCAGAGCAAACCGCAAAGCATTTTAAGGAGAACTCAGAGGAGATTTATAAGGAAATTTTAAAGATTATTCTGCCTGAATAAAATATTTTCAAAAACCCCTTGCAAAAAATAAAAAGGTGTGATATAATTACGAGGTTGAATAAGCGCCGGTAGCTCAGCTGGATAGAGTGTTTGGCTACGAACCAAAAGGTCGGGGGTTCGAATCCCTTCCGGCGTACCAAAATAAAAAATCCTGTCGCAAGATAGGATTTTTTATTTTGTATTATTCATTTTTCATTATTCAATATTCACTATTCATTGAGAAAGACAGGATTTTCAAATGAATAATGAAG
>JAZRHF010000002.1:0-9787 GCA_045644565.1 Clostridia bacterium
TTTATCCACAAAAGTGGAAAACGGAGGTTTTTATGTTACCGCTTAATGATATATGGAAAAAAGCCTGTGAATACATACAGGAAGAAATTTCTTCTCCCGTATCATACAGAACATGGATTGGCGGAAGTTATCCTTACAAAATCAAAAATGACACTGTTTATTTATGCGTTCCTACAGACATAACAAAAAATATGATTGAACAAAGATATGCTTTTTTAATCATAAATTCCATTTTAGAGGTTACGGGAATAAAATACAATCTTTTGGTTACTGTCGGTGAAGAAAAAGACGAAGAAGACGATGAAGAAATAAAAGAAGAGAAGGAAACAAAATCTTCAGATGATAAAAAATCAACCTCTAAATATACTTTTGAAAATTTCGTCGTTGGTAATTCAAACAAATTTGCGCATGCCGCATCCTTAGCTG
Source organism: Clostridia bacterium (assembly GCA_045644565.1). Classification (GTDB taxonomy): domain Bacteria; phylum Bacillota; class Clostridia; order CAKSNL01; family HGM11501; genus HGM11501. The sequence continues at coordinate 427 of JAZRHF010000002.1, forward strand.
TTGCGGAAACTCCCGGTCAGGGTTATAATCCTTTGTTTATATACGGAGGATCAGGTCTTGGTAAAACCCACCTTATGCATGCAATCGAAAATTATATAAAAGAAAATAATCCCAAACTTAAAACCACTTTTGTTACTGCTGAAACTTTTACAATAGAACTTATTGAAGCAGTTTCAAAAAAGACAACAGAGGCTTTCAGGGAAAAATACAGAAAAACAGATGTTTTATTTGTGGATGACATTCACTTTATAGCAGGAAAAGAATCAACAGAAGAAGAATTTCATAATACCTTTAATGCTCTATTTGATTCTGACAAGCAGATTGTTTTAACAAGTGACCGTCTTCCCGATGAAATCCCAAATCTTGCAGAAAGATTAAAGGGAAGATTCGGATGGGGTATAAAATGCGATATTCAGCCTCCCGAATACGAAACGAGAGTAGGTATCTTAAATCAGAAAGCAAAAGACCAGAATATTCCAATTTCAACAGATATTCTTTTATACATAGCGGATAATATAAACATAAATGTCCGCGAAATAGAAGGTTTCTTAAAAACATTGCTTGCTTATTCAAAAATAAAAAATGAAAGAGAAATTTCAAAAGAACTCGTTGATTATGTTATAGAACACTATATATCATCCAGGGCAGAAAAAGTAATTACTCCGGAAATGATAATAGATGCCGTAGCAAAACTTTTAAGAGTAAATAAAGAAGAAATCACATCAAAGAGAAAAACAAAAGAAATTGTTATTCCCCGTCAGATTTCAATTTATCTTTGCAAAAATTTAACCGAACTTTCTTTTAATAAAATAGGTGATTATTTCGGAGGAAAAGATCATTCAACCGTTATGCACGCAGTTAAAAAGGTTGAATATTATATCGAAAACGATCCGATAATAAAACAAAACGTAGAAACTCTTACAAAAAATCTTAAAAACTGACAAGTTTTCCACCCTTTACACAGTATAAGTTTAAAGTGGATAAATAATAAAATGAGTTTTCAATTTTTATTACCTGACGAAAAAGGCTTGTTTTAACGGCTTAAAGCCACTTTTCAACAAATCCACACCCTCTATAACTACTGAATTTAAATAATTATTAATTACATAGGAAGGAGAAATCGAAATGATTTTCCAGTGCCAGAAAGAAATTTTATTAAACACATTGAATATTGTATCAAAAGCAGTATCTCCCAAAGCATCAATGCCCATACTTGAAGGTATATACATAAGTGCAGGTCCCGAGCAGATTAAAATTGTGGGAAACGATCTGGAACTCGGTATTGAATGTAACATAGGTGCAGAGGTTTATGAAGAAGGAAGCATTGTTTTACTTGCAAAAACATTTACCGAAATTGTAAGAAAGCTTCCTAATGATACCGTAACCGTTAAAGTAAACGATCAGAGAAATGCAGTTATTACCTGTCAGAATATTGAATATAAAATTACAGGTCTTTCTGATGATGAATTTCCTTCCGTTCCCGACATTGATTCGGAAAATGAATTAACCATTGAATCCGGTATTCTTAAAAATATGATAAGAAGAACACTTTTTGCAATTTCTCAGAACGAAAGCAGAATTGTTTTAACCGGTTCTTTATTTGAAGTAGCGGGAGATAACTTGAACGTTGTATCTGTTGACGGATTCCGTCTTGCACTCAGAAATGAAAATATAAAAACAGATTCAAATGAGCCTTTCTCATTTATTATTCCCGGAAAAACCTTGGCAGAGCTTTCTAAAATCTTAAAAGATGATGAATCACCTGTTAAGATAAGTGTAAATCAGAGATTCTGTTTAATTAAGACAGAGGATGCAAAGGTTGTTTCAAGACTTATTGAAGGTAATTTCTTAAACTATAAGAAAACCATTCCTCAGGATAATATATATAGTGTAGTAATTCCCGTAAATTCAGTAATGGAAAGTGTAGAAAGATGCGAACCCATCATTTCTGCCAGTGAAACAAAGAGTCCAATAAGACTTCACTTCACAAAGACAGAGCTTGTTATTAAGTGTTTTGCATCAACAGGTCAGATTGTGGACAGCCTTCCCATTCCTTTTGAAGGCGAAGAAACGGAAATCGGATTTAATCATAAATATTTCCATGATGCATTGAAGGCTTGTGAAACTGATCTTGCGAAAATTGAATTTAATTCAAACTTAAGTCCTTGCATTATTAAACCTGTTGACGGGGATTCCTTTACACAGATGGTTCTTCCCGTAAAATTAAAAAATGAAAATTGAAAAAGTAAAGCTTTTTAATTACAGAAATTTTTCGGAAGAAGAAGTTTATTTAAATCCTGAAGTAAATGTTTTAAGAGGACAGAATGCTCAGGGAAAAACAAATTTTTTGGAATCTTTATATCTTTTTTCTGCAGCTAAAAGTTACAGAGCAGCAAGTGAAAAAGATTTAATTAAATTCGGATGTGATTCCTTTAAGCTTGAAATGGATTTTTTAATGGGCGAAATGCCTTATCACGGTGAATATAAATTTTCAACCGACGAAAAAAGAGAAGTTAAGTTTAACGGAATAAAGGTTTCAAAAAATTCTTTATTAAGTGAGCATTTTAAGACAGTTTTGTTTTCTCCCGAGGAAATTGATGTAATAAAAGGTGAAAAAGAATTAAGAAGAAACCTTTTGGATGATGCAATTTGTGTTTTAAGACCAAATTATGCAAAAATTCTTAAGGATTATAATAAATGCGTAAAGCAGAAAAATATGCTTCTTAAAAACCGTGATTTGAAAAATTATGAATCCATGCTTGATGTATGGAATTTAAGACTTTCGGAATACGGTGCAAGATTAATAATGTACCGTGGCAGCTTTACGAGACTTTTATCAAATTACGCAAAAATCCATATGGATGAGTTAACTGACGGAAAAGAAGAGCTTTTTATAAATTATGCCCCTTTTATTGAAGTTACAAACCCTGATGAGGTGGAAGAAAATAAAAATCTTTTTTCGGAAAGCCTTTTAAAATATAAAAGAGCGGAAATTGAAAGAGGACAATCCTTAACAGGTCCTCACAGGGATGATATTGAATTTTTAATAAACGGAAAAAATGTAAAGCTTTTCGGTTCACAAGGTCAGCAAAGGTCTTGTATTTTATGTGTTAAACTTGCAATGACCGAAATTATTAAAGACAGAACGGGCTTTTATCCCGTACTTTTGCTTGACGATATTTTAAGCGAGCTTGATAAAAAAAGACAATCATATTTAACCGAAAAAATAAAAGGAAAACAGACAATTATTACCTGTACCGGAGTAAGCGGATTAAGGAAAAGTAAAAGAGTTACCTTTTTCACCGTTTCCGACGGAAAAATTACGAAGGAGTAATTTATGTATCTTCATGTAGGCGGAGATTATCTTGTAAAAAAAGATAAAATTGTGGGAATATTCGATATTGAAAACACAAGTATATCAAAACATACAAGAGATTTTTTCAAAGAAAGCGAAAAAAATAAGAAAGTAATAAATGTTTCTTACGACCTGCCGAGGTCCTTCATTCTTGATGATGAGGAAAAGGTTTATATTTCACCTATTTCACCTCAGACTTTACTTAAAAGAATGAATCAGAAGACCCTCTATAAGACGGAAAAGAAAGGAAATTTAGTATGAGCGAAATCAAACAGAACTATGACGAAAATCAAATTCAGGTTTTGGAAGGACTTGAAGCTGTAAGAAAGAGACCGGGTATGTATATCGGTTCAACTTCTATAAGAGGACTTCATCACTTGGTTTATGAAATCGTTGATAACTCCATAGACGAAGCATTGGCAGGATTCTGTACTAAGATAGAGGTTTCACTCAATAAGGACGGATCTGTTACCGTAAAGGATAACGGCAGAGGTATTCCTCACGGAATTCATCCTAAAATGGGAATTTCCACGATTGACGTTATATTCACCGTTCTTCATGCAGGCGGTAAGTTCGGCGGTGGGGGATATAAGGTATCCGGCGGTCTTCACGGTGTTGGTGCATCTGTTGTTAATGCTCTTTCAAAGAAACTTGAGGTTAAGGTTCATGACGGTGAAAATGTATGGTTCCAGAGCTATGTATTAGGTAAGCCTCAGGGTGAAGTAAAGGTAATTGATAAAACAAATGTAACAGGAACTGAAGTTACCTTCTGGGCTGACGGTGATATTTTTGAAACAACAGATTATGAATATGACGTTCTTTTAAAGAGACTTCGTGAACAGGCTTTCTTAAACGGCGGAATAAATATTGTTTTCCGTGATTTAAGAGGTGAAGAAGTAGTTGAAGAGGAACTTATTTACGACGGCGGTATTAAAAACTTCGTATCCTTCCTTTACAACGAAAAGTACGGAAACAAGGAGAATGCTCAGACTATTCATGAAGATGTTATCTATGTAAAGGGCGAGAAAAACGGCAGCATGGCTGAGGTTGCGATTCAGTGGAACAACGGCTATGAAGACAGAATAGAATCCTTTGCAAATAATATTTCTACCACAGAAGGCGGTACTCATGAGGTTGGATTTAAGGCATCCTTAAGAAAAGTACTTGAAGATTATGCAAGAAAGTATAAGCTTATGAAGGATGATGAGGAATTAACGGGTGAGGACGTTCGTGAAGGTATCATCGCAGTTATTTCCGTAAAATTGGAAGAGCCTCAGTTTGAAGGACAGACAAAGACAAAGCTTGGTAACTCTGAAATAAGAGGCCTTGTTGAAACTATAGTAAAAGAAAAGCTTGCAGACTTTTTAGAGGAAAATCCCTTAGTTGGTCGTGCAATAATTGAAAAGGCAATGCTTGCATCCCGTGCAAGAATTGCGGCAAGAAAAGCAAGAGAAGCTACAAGAAAAACTCCTCTCGGCACAAACTCACTTCCCGGTAAGCTTGCTGACTGTATTGTTAAAGACCCCACAAAGACAGAGCTCTACATCGTAGAGGGTGATTCTGCGGGCGGATCTGCAAAGAGCGGACGTGACAGTAAATATCAGGCAATACTCTCCCTTTGGGGTAAAATGCTTAATGTTGAAAAGGTAAAAATAGATAAGGTTTACGGAAACGAAAAGCTTGTTCCCATTATCCAGTCATTAGGTACGGGAATCGGCGCAGAATTCAATTTGGAAAAGCTTCGTTATGATAAAATAATAATCATGGCCGATGCCGACGTTGACGGTGCTCACATTCAGACATTACTTCTTACCTTCTTCTTCAGACATATGAAGCCTTTGGTTGAAGCAGGACATATCTATCTTGCAAAGCCTCCTCTTTACAAGCTTTCAAGAGGTAAAAATTCCCGTGTTGCTTTCAGCGATGAAGAAAGAGACAGAATAAGCGAAGAATTAAAGGGCGGAGATTTGAATGCCAAGGTTGATATAAGCCGATATAAAGGTCTTGGTGAAATGGACCCCGACGAGCTTTGGGAAACCACCATGGATCCTAAAAACAGAATTCTTTTAAAGGTAACCTTGGAAGATGCAGAGCGTGCGGATGAAATCTTCAGCATTTTGATGGGTGAAGAAGTTGAACCCAGAAGAATCTTTATCGAAGAAAATGCACAGTATGTAACAAATCTCGATATATAAGAGGTGCAATATGGCAAAACAGAAGAAATATGAAGATTCCCATTTCGAGGAATATATTGATACACAAACTATTGTAAATATTGATATTGAAGACAGAATGAAGGAGGCTTTCATTGACTATGCCATGAGCGTAATCATAAGCCGTGCTCTTCCCGATGTTCGTGACGGACTTAAGCCCGTTCACAGAAGAATTTTATATTCAATGTATGAGGAGCATTTGACCCACGATAAGCCTTACTTCAAGTCTGCTACCACCGTCGGTAACGTTATCGGTAGATACCACCCCCACGGTGATGCCAGTGTTTATGATGCAAGGGTTCGCTTGGCGCAGGATTTCTCCATGCGTTATCCCTTGGTTGAAGGTCACGGTAACTTCGGTAGCGTTGACGGCGATCCCCCTGCTGCATACCGATACACAGAAGCAAGAATGAGCAAGCTTTCCAATGCTATGCTTGAAAACATTGAAAAGAACACCGTTGACTTTGCTCCCAACTTTGACGAAAAGAGAGTGGAACCCACAATTCTTCCTACAAGAATTCCCACTTTGCTTATAAACGGAAGCTCCGGTATTGCGGTTGGTATGGCAACAAACATACCTCCTCACAATTTGTCCGAAGTTTTAGACGGTGTAATTGCCCAGATTGACGATCCCGAAATTTCCATAGAAGAGCTTATGGAATATATAAAGGGTCCTGATTTCCCCACAAAAGCAACAATTATGGGAAAAAGCGGTATAAGAAGTGCTTATACCACAGGTAAGGGTAAGATTATCGTTCGTGCAAAGGCTGAAATTGTTGAAAAGAAGGACGGTTCGGCTTCCATCGTTGTAACAGAGCTTCCCTATCAGGTAAACAAAAAGCTCCTTGTTGAGTCTATTGTTGACCTTGTAAAGGAAAAGAAAATCGAAGGTCTTTCCGATATCGACGACCACTCCTCCGAGCGTGTGGGAATCCGTCTTGACATTTCCTTAAAGAGAGACGCAAATCCCCAGGTTGTGTTAAATCAGCTTTATCGTTTTACCCGCCTTCAGGACAGCTTCTCCGTAAATATGCTTGCAATTTGCGACGGAAAGCCCAAAACACTTAATCTTAAGGAAATTTTGACACAGTTTATATCCTTCCAGGAGGAAATTGTTACAAGAAGAATAAGATTTGACCTTGAAAAAGCACAGGCAAGAATGCACATATTGGAAGGTCTTCGTATTGCCCTTTCAAATATTGATGCAATAATTGATACTATCAGAAATTCTTATGATGACGCTAAAGAAAAGCTTATGGAACGCTTCGATATGTCCGAAATTCAGGCGCAGAGCGTACTTGATATGAGACTTGGACAGCTCCAGAAGTTGAATGGCGAAAAAATCGAGGACGAATATAAAGAGCTTACCGAAAGATGTGAAGAATTTAAGCTTCTTCTTTCCGATAAGGGCAAGCTTATGGAACTTATAAAGGAAGAACTTACCGAAATTAAGGAAAAATACGGCGACGAAAGACTTACAAATATCGAGCCCGGTTTAGACTTAATTGAGGACGAAGACTTAATTGAGGTTGAGGATTCTGTTTATACTCTTACAAACTTCGGTTATGTAAAGAGAGTTCCCACCGATACTTATAAGGCACAGCACAGAGGCGGACGTGGTATTTCCGGTCTTCAGACAAGGGAAGAGGACTTTGTAAAGTATATGTTTACAGCTTCAACCCACGACTTTATCCTGTTCTTTACAGACCGTGGCCGTGTTTACAGACTTAAGGGCTATCAGATTCCCGAATCAAGCCGTCAGGCAAAGGGAAATGCCATCATTAACCTTCTTCCCATTGAAAAGGACGAAAAGGTAACGGCAATGATTCCCATTAAGGAATTTTCCGAAGATTTCTATCTTACAATGCTTACCAAAAACGGTATAATCAAGAAAACCTGTCTGGAAGAGTACAACACCGCAAGAAAGGGCGGTATCCTTGCCATTGTAATTGACGAGGATGACGAGCTTATCTGTGTTGAAAAAACAGACGGTAACAACGATGTTATTATCGGAACACATAACGGTCTTGCAATCCGTTTCAACGAAAACGATGTAAGAGCAATGGGCAGAGTAACAAGAGGTGTTAAGGCTATTAATCTTAAGAGCGGTGACTATGTCTGCGGTATGGCTCGTGTTGAAGACGGTGCCGAGCTTATGATTGTAACCGAAAACGGCTTCGGTAAGAAGAGTGAGTTTGACCTCTTTAAGACACAGAAGAGAAGCGGTATGGGTATGATTGGCTATAAGGTAACGGAAAAAACAGGTAAAATTTCCGGCATCACCGCAATAAGAGATGATGAAGACCTTATGTTAATTGCATCAAACGGCGTAATTATCCGTATGAATTCCGCAGAAATTAACAGCCTCGGACGTGCAACTCAGGGTGTAACCTTGATGAGAAGCGACGACGGTGCAACAGTAATCGGCATTGCAAAAACTCCTCACGAGGATGAAAAGGAAGAAGCGGTTGAAGGCGAAGGCACAGAAAGCACAGAAGCACCTGCGGAAGAAGTAACAGAATAAAACAAATAACGGTATGGAAGTGTTAAATTCTATACCGTTATTTTTCAAAATTTATAAATATCGGAGAACTTGTATGAATGATATAAAGAGCAGATATGAAAATGATTTTAATAGCGAAATTGTTATTTACCAAAATAATGATGGAAGTATGAAAATAGATGTAACTTTAGAAGATGATACAGTTTGGCTTTCTCAACAGCAGATGGCAGAATTGTTTCAAACGTCTCGAACAAATGTTGTAGAACATATAAAAAATATTTATGCTGAAGGTGAATTGGAAGAAAATGCAACCTGTCGGAATTTCCGACAGGTTCGTTTAGAAGGAACAAGAGAAGTTACAAGAATAATTCCATATTACAATTTGGATATGATAATATCTTTAGGCTACAGGGTTAAATCTTTAATAGCTACGCGTTTCAGACAATGGGCAACTGAGCGAATTAAGGAATATATGATTAAAGGCTTCACGATGGACGATGAACGGCTAAAGAATTTGGGAGGAGGAAATTATTGGAAAGAGCTTCTTGACAGAATCAGGGATATACGTTCATCTGAAAAAGTTCTTTATCGTCAGGTGTTAGATTTGTATGCAACCAGTATTGATTATGATGCAAATAGTGCTGAGTCAATTGCTTTTTTCAAAATAGTTCAGAATAAACTGCATTTTGCAGCACACGGACATACTGCTGCCGAAATAATATATGAAAGAGCAGATAGTGAAAAACCATTTATGGGGTTAAAAACTTTTTCAGGAATTATGCCAACATCGAAAGATGTAAAAATAGCAAAAAACTATCTTGAAGCGGAAGAGTTAAAGGTTTTAAACAATTTGGTTTCGGGATATTTTGATTTCGCCGAAATTCAGGCAATGAGAAAAAGACCTATGTATATGAGTGATTATATTACGCAACTTGACAATATATTGAGTTCAACAGGAGAGAAAATTTTAACAGATTCAGGAAAGATTAGTCATGAAAAAGCTATGGAAAAGGCTTTAGAAGAATATAAAAAATATCAGTCAAAGTCTTTGACTGATGTCGAGCAAACATATTTAGATACAATAAAAATGATTGAAAAGAAATCAAGTGGAAAAAAGCAGAAGTAGTTAATATATGTTTGATTTATATTGACATAAAAAAAAGACATCCACCGGATGTCTTTTTTTGGTGACTCGTACCAGATTTGAACTGGTGTTACCGCCGTGAAAGGGCGGTGTCTTAACCGCTTGACCAACGAGCCGTATGGTATATGATGTATATGTATCGGATT
>JAZRHF010000003.1:0-4908 GCA_045644565.1 Clostridia bacterium
CACCTCCGATAAAAATAAAAAATCTGCGTGCAGAATATGCCGCAGAAAATACAGATAAACCCCTTGAGGTTTTTTAGTATTTACCGTGCCGCTATGGCGGTCGGTGAGAAGCGGCAAGCTTCTGCTTGTTTTGCTAAAGTAGTATATCACAAGAGATATGGTTTGTCAAGTATTTTTTTAAATAAAATTATTGTATGAAAAAAAGTGAGATTTTTTTAAAAAATATCTATGCAAAATGGAATTTTTGTGGTAAAATATTAAGAAAAAGACACATTCAAAAGGAGTGTTTGTATATGAAGAAAATTTATGAAGGTAAAACAAAGGACGTATTCGCACTTGACAACGGCAACGTAATGCTTAAGTTTAAGGATGACTGCACCGGTAAAGACGGCGTTTTCGATCCCGGTGAAAACACAGTTGGTCTTACAATCGAAGGTATCGGTAAGGCAAACCTCGAAACATCCATTCGTTATTTTGAGCTTTTAAAGAAAGCCGGCATCAAAACTCACTATGTAAGTGCAAACATTGATGATGCAACTATGGAAGTTCTTCCCGGTAAGGTTTTTGGTCACGGTCTTGAAGTTATCTGCCGTCTTGTTGCAACAGGAAGCTTTATCAGAAGATACGGCGAATATATTGAAGACGGAACACCCCTCCCGGGCGGATATGTTGAATGCACATTCAAAAACGATGAAAAGGGCGATCCGTTGGTTACAGGCGAAGGCTTGGCAGCTCTTGGCGTAATGAGCCCCGAAATGTTCGAAAGCATGAAGGAGCAGACCTTGAAGATTACAAAAATCGTTGCTGACGACTTAAAGACCATGGGACTTGACCTTTGGGATATCAAGTTTGAATTCGGCTACAACAACGACGAAGTTATCTTAATCGACGAAATTGCTTCCGGTAATATGAGAGTTTACAAGGACGGCAAGATTGTTGACCCCGTTGAACTTACAAAGATTATTCTTTCCAAATAATTATTGAAAATAAAAACCGCTTGTTCATCATGGACAAGCGGTTTTTTATTTTAGCCGTAAAATGCAATGCTTTCAAAGTCTCCCAGGCGGAAGGTTATTTCGGTTTTGCCTTCGGGCAGTTCTTTTTCAGATAAAATTTCACCGCCAAGGGAATTTTTCACCTTAAAGGGAAGGGTTACTTTATCTTTAATTTCACCGAAATCCGTGTTTGTAAGCGTCACAACGGAAGGTGTTTTGCTTTCCTTATCGCAAAGATGAGCTGTGATAAGCTTTGATGCGGTGGAAGCGTCCGCCCCTTCGACGGTTATGGCAGGCGAAATTTTGAAAGAAGCAAGCAGCTCCCTGAAATAATTTCTTATCTCAAAGGTAAGGTCGGTTGCATAGGTGTAGAAAATTTGTGAAGCAATGTAAATTGCCGTGCCTTTTCCAAAGCTTTTCTTTGTTACGACGGGCATATTGCGGTAGGTCTTTAACACTTCTGCATCAGTTACGACGAGTTCCTCAATGCAGGTTTTTAATTTTATGCCAAGGTCATTTTCAAAAACCTGAGAAGGATGCTCGATATATAAAATATCCTCTTTTTCAATTCCGAACATCTTTTCAAAATCTGCCGGCATATTGTCATAGCAAAGACCGCCAACCTTTTTATCGGCAAGGAGATAGTCGGAAATAACAATGCCACCATTTTTTACAAATTCGGAAATTTTTTCGGCAACGTCTTCGGAAAGAACATAGGTGCAGGGAAGAATAAGCATTTTATATCGGGAAAGAAATCCTTCCAAAATATCCTTTGAACATATAAAGTCCGAAGAAATGTGTAAATCGGAAAGAAGGAAGTTTGCACCGACCAAAGCATTTAAGTGGTAGGCTTTCATATTGTCGGGTCCCATTATGTGATTTATCGTCTGGTCGTGGAAAATGCAAACCTCGGAATAGTGCTCCGACTTTTCATATGTTTCGGGGAAAAGAGCTTCAAGCTTTTTTGAAAATTCCCCAAGTGCGAGGGTTTTCTTTTTCACCGTTCCGTCAGGACGGGTTAAGCCGAAATCATTGCCCTCCAAGTCACTTTGTCTCGGACGCCAGCACCAATACATAAGTCCTTTTGTGCCGTAGCCTGCACGTTGAAGAAGGGTGGTGGTAAGCTCGTTTAAGGACGGGGATTTCGGCTCCACATAATGCATTGAGCCACCCTGTGCCTCAATTACAAAAGTGGATTTTGAAAGCACCTTTGATAAACTTACCGACATCGCCATATAAAGGGCGGTTTGACGGTTAGGTCTGGTAAAACAGCTTATGCCGATGATGTCGCAGCACTCTGCAAGAAGCCTTGAATCAATGCTGTTTTGTATTCCTGTAAGCATTTCGCAGATGGTGGGCTGATTTGCGCCGTTTTCCTTGAATATTCTGTCCGCTTCTTTAATGTGGGAAGCTAAATTTTCCTCCATAAAGCTTCTGAAATCCTCCCAGGAGGTATAGCCTCCTCGCTGTCTGCTTGTTCCCGTGGGTGGATAAACGTCGTCAAAGGAGGCAAAATCGGAAGGACCTTCCGTTCCCCAGAATTTATTGAGGTCTTCTATGGAATCATATTTTGCTTCCAGCCACTTGCGGAATCTTGCGATTGTGTGGGGACAGTAGCAAATAAATGAATCGAAATTTCCCGGGCGGAATAAAATCGGCTCGCCCCAGAGAACATAGCCTGCCACGCGGTCATCGCCTGCAAAATGACGGGCAACCTCCCTTAAATATCGGTGAGCATATTCAAGGTAGAAAGGATCGTCAATACAGCAAACCGTAAACTGCATATGCATATCACTTGCACCGGTATTGTCCGTAAATCCCTGACTTTTACCGCGGTTTTCCTCCATCAGCCAACGGGGAGAGTAAAAGCCAACGTTGTTTTGTGTTGCTACATTTATTATAGGCGTAATGCCGTACTTCGTGCAAAGCTCCACGAAGTAATCGATTTTTGAAAAGTCAAACTTTCCCTTTTCATATTCAATATGATGCCACTCGGCAAAGCCGTGGGCACAGGTAAAGCCTGCATCTGCCATATTTTTTATGTCTTTTTCCCACTCCTCCATAGGGGGAGATGCCGTACGGCAAAATGGCGCATACATTGCACCGGTTAAAAATGCTCCGTCTTTAATACGGACAGTCATAATAGCGCCTCCTTTTAATAAAGTATATATAAATTTTACTATGTTAAAGCCGGGATGTCAACAAAATGTGATCCTATTACAAAACTTTTGCACAAATAATGATAAGGTAAAGGCTTAATTTTAAGCCTCTTTTATATTGACAAAAATTTTTGACAGGCGTATAATGACTAATGTAAATAAAAAATGGTTTGTTTTGGGGCGAGGTGAAATTCCTCACCGGCGGTAAAGAGTCATAAGAAAAAGGTGCAACCTTTTGATGTTGACTACAAGTCCGAGAGCCTGTAGCACGTAAGTGCGAAGGGTTGACTGGGGTTAGATTCCCTGACCGACGGTTATACAAATGAGGCAATTAATTGGCTTATTTGTCACAGTCCGGATGAAGAAACGATAGTATAAAACTATGCCCCTTTTTGCAAGCTGCAAAAAGGGGCTTTTCTCATACAGACCGGAAAAGAGGACAAAATGAAAAAGACAAGAATGTTAACGGTAACCGCCATGCTTTCTGCCATGGCAATAGTACTCCAGTATTTAGGCTCGGTTATGCACCTTAAGGTGGGGGGATTTCTGGAAATTGAATTTTCCGACCTTCCTGCAATAATCGGAACTCTTTCCTTAGGTCCCTTATGCGGAGTGCTGATAGAGCTTTTGAAAAACGTATTTCATTGCTTTATGACATCCACAGGCTATGTGGGCGAATTTGCAAACTTCTGTGTAAACGGGGTTTATGTCCTTGTTTTGGGGCTTACCTATGCAGGGCATAAGACAAAAGGTCGTGCGGTTTTAGGATTTTTCCTCGCAACGGTTTTATATTCCGTAACGGGTGCGCTTATAAACTATTTTATAATGCTTCCTTTATATATGCCCGCTGCGGAAGCAGCATTCAAATTAGACCTGGTGCTTACCGTAATAACCCCCTTTAACATCGTAAAGGGTGCGGTGTTGGCGTTGATTACGCTTCTGATTTATAAAAAGCTTTCTCCCGTCATAAAGGGAACTGCAAGATAAGGACGGCGATAAAAATGAAATGGTATGAAACTTTTGCTTCCGATATGAAGGTGTCTGTTTTTTGTAACGGACTTGACAATCTGCTTTCAAAGACGGGTTATGAATTTACGGAAAACGATGAATATGAAGATGCGGATGTTCTTATAATATTTTCCGCCAAATGCGACAAGGCGGTAAAAAAGGTGCTTTGTGCCATCGAAGAAAAGGGAAGCACCGCAAGTATAAATGCCGCAATTTATGCTGAAAAGGCAGAAGATAATTCTCTTTTGGATATCGGAATTTATGCAGATGAGAAAAATCTTGCATCTGCACTTTCCGATTTTCTTAAAATGATTGACTACTATTTATATATAACTCCCGTTGATGTCGGCTATGAGCTTTCAAAAAGAGGAAGTTTTTCCTATATAAGCGGAGCGGAGGCGATAAATCTCGCTTCTGTAAAGGAGGCGGTGCTTCCTTTAATCGGGGAAAGCGATGATGCCATAATGATTTTGGAAGCAGGGGAAGAAATTTTTATAAGCGATGTTGAAAACCTTTGCTATGACTTATCCGAGGCGACGGGTGATGCCCGTTTAACCGTTGCACCCCTTCGCACTCTACCCGGGGAAAGAGTAAGATTCGGATTAATGAGGAAATAATTAAAAAAATAAGGTGCCTTCGGCGTCCTCACTTGGGGATGAATCGGTTTTGGCTTGATATTTTCCGTTAATACGGCGCAAAAAAATCCCGAAATACGCCAGTATATCGGGATTTTTTATGTCTTGTCT
>JAZRHF010000004.1:0-43744 GCA_045644565.1 Clostridia bacterium
ATTCATTAGAAGATGAACTTGTGCAGAGAAAAGCAGGCAAAGAATTTGAAGCGATAGAGGGTAATACTTTAGCTGAAATATTCTACGGTGCTTATGCAGGCGGTCAGCAATTCAGACAGGGCTTAGAGAATGTAGGAAGCATGATTACCGGTGACAAGGGATTCACACCGTCCTCTCAGTATGTGTCCGGTATGGCAAGAGAAGACCTTGCTGATAACGGCTTTAAGATATTGGGTTCATCTATCGGTCAGATCGGATATGATTTTCTCAATACATCTGCAAACATGCTCCCTTCAATCTTGGTCGGTGCTGTTACGGGTGGTATTGGCGGTGCTGCTACACTTGGCGCTTCTGCTATGGGTAATGGCTATGCTGAAATGAGAAAGCTCGGATATGACGAGAATCAGGCAAGGGGCTACGGTTTACTTGTTGGTGCGTCAGAAGCAGTATTATCTTATGCTCTCGGTGGTATCAGTGCCCTTGGCGGCGGTGGTAATGGTATTTTCCAAACCGTTGCAAGTAAGATAGTACCTAAGTTTGACAATGCTATTGCAAGAGTAGCCATTGAGCTTGGCGGCAATATGCTTGATGAAGGTCTTGAAGAGGCTATTCAGGAAGTCCTTGATCCTATATTCAAAATGGCTGCTACCGGTGAAGATTTTGAAGGAATCGACCTTGAAAATGTTCTTTACTCCGGACTTCTCGGTATGTTGACTGCAGGTGTTATGGAAGGCGGTCCTTCTATAGCTCAGACTGTGGGAAGCAGCATGAACGCTAACCAATTATATGGAGGCAATGTAGGAGAGCTTGTAACAGAATCACTTGAAATAAATCCCGATAACGCTCATGCACAGAGAATGAAGGCGAGACTTGATAATGGAAAGAGTGTTTCCGGTTATCAGATGAACCGTCTTGTAGAAGCCAATGAGAGCGCAATGGTAGACAATGATATCGTTTCTATAGAGAACAGCGCTGCTCAGAGGTTAATGGAGCTCGGAGAAACCGATAATATCAATACAGTAGCAAGAGCTATTGCAAAGCAGGCTTCCGGTCAAAAGCTTAAAAGATCGGAACAGAAAGTTATAAACGAAAGTGTTTACGGTGAGCGTGTCGCCAATGAGCTTAATACTGATAATATTCGTTCAGGCGAATATTCCTCTGATTGGGCACAGAAGATTGATACAAACAGAATCAATGTAGAGGAATATAGCAAGCTTGTAGAAGCTTCTCAAATCGCTCAGGAGAGCGAAAACAAAGCAGAGGTACAAACTGCTGCGGAAACTCCGAAAACCGCAGAATCAAAAGCTGTGGAAGCGTCTGAAAGCGTTACTGAGGATGTGCAACCTGTAGCGGAAATAAAAGCTGATGTTACCGACAGCAAAGCTGATGTTCCCGACAATGAAACTGTAGATAATTCTCCCTCTGTTCAAGAAGCTGAGAGCGAGGAAGCGTCAAACGTATCATTGGAGGACGTGTCCAAAAAGTACGGTGCTCAATCCGGCGCCATGATAAATACATATATATCCGGTCAGGATGTGGCAAAGTATGATTCTGCATATAAAATGGCTTATGACATGGGTATGAGTGGTGTATCTCTTGATTATGTCATGAATGACGAATCAACAGAATACCTTTCCGAAAGTCAGCGTCAGCTTGCGTATGAGGCAGGACAGGCAGCTTCCAATGCAAAGGCAAGTGAACAGGACGCCTTGAATAAAAACGCCGCAAACGGCAAAACAGGGCGCAAGAGAGGCGCTGTAAAAGGTGAGGGCGTTACTATTGCTGATCTTAAAAAAACCTTTAACGATCCCCAAGGCAAGGCATATAAGATACTCAGCACAATAGCAGATGTAACGGGTATTGATATTGTTCTCTATAAGTCAGAAGCTAACGAAAAAGGCGAGTTTGAAGGCGCACAGGGCAGATTCAGAGGAAGCGAGGACACTATTTATATCGACATCAACGCCGGTATTAAGAACCTTAACAATGTGGGTAAGCTCGCAAAATACTCCATGCTTCGCACTTTTTCCCATGAATTTACACATTTTCTTGAAAAATGGAATCCTTTGATGTATAATGAGTTCAGAAAAGTGGTGTTTGATGAACTCAGAGCAAGAGGCGAGAACGTTCATGACTTGATCGAAATGAAGCAAGAGGACGGAATGAGCTATGATAAGGCAAGCCGTGAAGTGGTCGCAGAGGCTATGACGGATATTCTTCCCGAATCAAGCTTTGTTCAGAATCTTGCGGAGAATCATAAGAACATATTTGAAAAGCTTCTTGAAAAACTGAAAGAGTTTGTAAGCGAGCTTAAAGCATATTTCAATTCTCTTGCGAAGAATCCTTCAAGAGAAGCCAATGCCTTCAAAGAGCAGATAGGCGATACAGTACGCTATGCGGAAAATATTGTAAAGATGTTTGACGAAATGGCGGCGCAGGCTGTAGAGAACTATCAGGCAACCGTTGCAACAGAGGAAAGCGCGGTTAATGCAAGTGAAAACGCCGAAAAATCAATAAATCCCGAAAATATTGATAGTACAGAGGGAATAAATCCCGAAAATAATGCACAGAGAGGTACAGATAATGTCGAACGAGGAGAAGAAAGTGAAAGGACCGAGGGACTTCACGGAGGAAGAAAAAGCAATGCTTCTGAAACAACGAGCGATACGCGAACAGAGAATGAAGACAGATCCCGAATACAAGAAGCTTTGGGAGAAGCGCAGAGCGGATCTTCTGAGCAAGCTACCGGAACATATAGATTAAAACCGGAAGGAACGGAAGATAAAACGTGGCTATTAAATCCCAATAATTATATAATTCCCGAAAAAGGTTCTGAACTTGAGAAAGCGCAAAGCTTTCTTTGGGATGAATATGGCATAGAGAGTCATGTTTTAAAGAGTTCCGGTTGGTATTCAGAACATCCGGCTGCTGCTTTTGGAAAAAAAGTATATTTCTCCGAAAATGCTAAAACTGATGATATCAATACTATGATTTATCATGAAGCGAATCATTCGATAAGGTTGAATAATTTTAAACCATATTTGAATTTTGTAGATCGTGTGCCTGAAATGATCGAGCTTTCAAATGATGACAGTAGTGAATTATTTGAAATTATACGTATTCACAAAGATATAGATTACATTTCCATGTCTTCTTCAGAAAGGATACGCTTTTTTGATGAATTGAATTCAATTTTGTATGGATGTTTTAAGAGTAATCAAGCAGAATGGACAAGAAACGCCATCAAAGACTTCGATTCATACATAAAAGAGCTTTCGGAAATACACGAGGAATTCAAAAATGCTAACAAGGCAGCGAGAGCACAGGAAACACCGGCAGAAGTAACACCCGAAAAAGAACACTTCACCATAACCGAAAACACCGAATACGGCTCACTTGAAATCAAATTCGATGAAAAGCCTTCTGAGGCTGTCCGTGATATTCTCAAAGAGAACAAATTCAGGTGGAACAGAACCAAAGGTGTATGGTACGGCAAGGCAGACCGTGGAGCGCTTACGGAAGCGTTAAACAAGGCTTATGAAACTGTTTCCGAAGAGGAAAGTGTTGCAGAAGAATCTGCACAGCAAGTTACAGGCGAGTTACCGGCAAGCGAAGAAGAATCTGCAGCCGATGTTTCGGAAAAAACTGTTACTCCTTCGGAAAAGCTTGCGGACATGCTGCTTGACGGATATATCAATGCGGAAAACATCAACAGAGGCGGCAAGGCGCTTACTTCAAAGGAACTTTATGCACTTGCGGATGAAGCCTTCGGCGGTACCCAAGCAGAGGGAACCTATGACCGTAAAGACGCATATGACGCTATGGAGCTTGCGGTAAATAAATTCCTTCTCAAAGAAGCAGAAAGAGCACACAAGAGCTTTAACGGTACGGCAGACAGCGCCGTTTCTACCGTTGAATTTCTGCAGGATATGCTTGATTTGCTTCCTACGCAGAATGTACGTACCAAGGAAATGGAGGACTTTCAGCAGTTTTCTACCCCACCTAATATAGCTTACCTTGCAACATGGGCAGCAAATATTAAAAACACAGACTTTGCGCTTGAACCGTCTGCAGGTATCGGCGGTCTTGCTGTATTTGCTAAAGCGTATGGGGCAGAAGTGGCGGTGAACGAGTTATCAAAGCGCAGGCTTGAAGTGCTCAGGGCTATGGGATTCGATCATCTGTTCAATGAAAACGCTGAACATATAGACAACATTCTCCCGGAAAACATTTCTCCGAGTGTTGTAATAATGAATCCCCCGTTTTCATCTACAGCCGGCAGAACCGCAAACAACAAGACATCGAATGCCGAAAAGCATATAGATCAGGCATTGGCAAGACTGCGTGACGGTGGTCGCCTTGTTGCCATTCTTGGTAAGGGCATGAACAATAATGATTATTATCAATATTGGGATAAGCTCAGAAAGAATTACAATATTCGTGCAAACCTTTCTATTGATGGCAGCAATTATAAAAAGTACGGCACAACTTATGACGTACAAATTGTAGTCATTGATAAGACGGGGGCGCAAACCGGAGAAACAGTTACCGGTAAATATACCGACCTCACAGAAATACCTTATGTATTGGAGGATATAAGAAATGACAGGAGATATGTGGAAGAAAATCGTGTTGCAAGCAGCGACAACGGTATCCGTGAATCCGTACCTGATGGAGACAATGGAAAGACCGAAAATGGATACGAGCGAGGCAGTGAACGTTCTGATGGAAGTGCTTCCAACACTAAGTCTAAGAAAAATCGAAAAGGCGCTGAAACAGATTCAGGAGCAGGAAATAGAGCCAACCTTGAAGGATCTGAAAAAGTTAGCGGTCAAGAAATTGGAAGCGAAGACGGACGAGGAATTGGAGATGTTGGACGCACAGATATTGGAGATGGCAATGCAACAGATACAGGAAGTATCTCTGATGGACATCAATCCGAGTTACCATTATCACGACTGAACGACACCAACGAGACCGAGGCAGTAAATGACGATGGCGTATATGCTACATTTGTTGCGCCGGATATGCCGGTGAAAGGCAGCAAGAAACACCCTGCCGTATTGGTGGAAAGTGCTGCTATGGCTGCGGTATCTATGCCTAAAGCAACATATAAAGTCAAACTTCCTGCGGATGTTATAAGCAATAACCTTTCTGACGCTCAGCTCGTTGCAGTTACCTATGCAGGACAAGCCCATGAACAGAAGTTACCCGATGGCAGAAGAAAAGGCTTCTTTATCGGTGACGGTACAGGTGTGGGAAAAGGCAGACAGATAGCCGGTATTATCTTGGATAACTTTATGCAAGGACGTACTAAGGCTGTATGGTTATCCCAAAACGATGACCTTTACGGTGACGCTGTGCGAGATTGGACTGCTACTACCGGTAGAAGCAAAGACGAAGTCGTAAGTCAGGGTAAATTTAAACCGAAAGACCGTATTACTTTGAATGACGGTATATTGTTTTCTTCCTACTATAAACTCAAAATGGAAAAGGGTGGCAATCGTCTTGACCAAATAGTAAATTGGTTAGGCGAGGACTTTGACGGTGTTATAGCCTTTGATGAAGCCCACAACATGGGTAATTTGTTCGGTAAAAAGGGCAAATTCGGAAAAGCAAAGGGTTCTGAAATGGCGAGAGCAGGCGTTGAACTTCAGAAAAGGCTGCCCAATGCGAGAATAGTGTACGTTTCGGCAACTGCAGCTACAGAGGTTGATAACCTTGCATATGCTGAACGTTTAGGACTTTGGGGACAAGGCACAGCATTTACAAATGCTCAGGACTTCATATCAAAGATTGGTGCGTCCGGTCTTGCTGCTATGGAGCTTGTAATACGTGATATGAAAGCTATGGGTGTATATGTTGCAAGAAGTATCAGCTACAACGGCGTAAATTATGATACTGTTGAACATGCATTAGATCCCATGCAGGCGCAGATTTATAACACCATGAGCCGAGCATGGCAGAAAACAATGTCAAATGTTCAAAGCGCCCTTGAAACTACCGGAGGTAAGTATAACAGTACGGAGAGACAAAAAGCGCTTGGCAATTTCTATAGCGGTATGCAGCGTTTCTACAATCAGGTTCTTACTTCCATGTCTATGCCTTCCGTTATTGCGGATATGCGCAGGGAATTGGACGCAGGACACTCTTGCGTATTGCAGATAGTCAATACCAATGAGGCGCAGCAGAATAAGCAGCTCGCAGAAGCAAAAGCTAACAATGAAAGCCTTGATAATCTCGACTTAACTCCCCGTGAATCGCTTATCGGATATCTCATGAACTCATTTCCGACGCAGATGTTTGAGGAATACACAGACGATGACGGAAATTTGAGGTCAAGACCGGTGATGGACAGCGCAGGAAATCCCGTACAAAACAAGGAAGCTATAAGGCAGCGTGACGCACTTGTGGCAGAGGTCAATCAAATGAGCATTCCGGATGGTCCTCTTGAAATGCTCTTTGACGCTTTCGGTCCCGATCAGGTGGCAGAAAACACCGGTAGAAGCCGCAGAGTGGTACCTAAGAAGATGTCTGACGGTTCTGTTACCCGTGTTGAGGAACGTCGTTCACTCAATCACAGAACGGCTGATGTACAAGCATTCCAAGACGGAAAGAAACGCATTCTCGTTTTCTCCAACGCAGGCGGTACCGGAAAGAGCTATCACGCAGACCGTACCGAAAAGAATCAGCAGCTTAGAATTCACTATGTTCTTCAGCCCGGTTGGGAAGCTGCTAAAGCTGTACAAGGCTTCGGACGTACACACAGAAGTAACGAGGCAAGCGCACCTATATACAAGCTTGTAACCACTAACATCAAAGGTCAGAAGCGCTTCACTTCTACAATAGCAAGAAGACTTGACCAACTTGGCGCACTTACTAAGGGACAGAGAGATACCGGCTCCGGTATGTTCGGCGCAAAGGATAATTTGGAAACCGATCTTGCAAAGGACAGTTTGAGAGAGTTTTACCGCAGACTTGGTAAAAATGTTATCGAAGGTATTGACGGTATGAAAATCCTTGACCGTCTCGGACTTAAAGAAAAGTTTACGGACGAGTTTGGAGCTTTCAAAATCAATGAGAATGTCGCAAGGGATATAAGCACATTCTTGAACCGTATACTTGCCCTTGAAGTAGATGAGCAAAATGTTGTATTTGACGCTTTCATAAGCATTTATGAAATGGAACTTGAAGCGGCGATACAGTCGGGAACGCTTGATACCGGTATGGAGAATGTAAAGGCTGATAAAATCGAAGTCGTTGACGAAAAAGTTATCCGTAAGGATAAAAATACCGGCTCGGAAACACGATACATTCAGGCTAAGACATACACTAAGCCGAAGGTAGTTACTACCGTTGCCGAAATGTCAAAGAGACGTGACGGTTTTGTTGGTTTTTATAAGACAGAAAGCGGAGCTGTAAGAGCCGTTTTCCGTATAGCGGATAAAACCACCGAGTGGGGAGAGGTTCAGAAGCAATTCAGACTTGTAAGCCCTAACTTGGGAGCAAAGACAAGTGTTTGGAATGAAAATACTTTAAAGAGCAAAGCCGAGGCTATTGATAAAGCTGAATGGCAAAAGGAATGGGATTCAGAGGTTGCGAAAGTGCCTGAGTATAACGAGGATACCTTGCATATGCTTACCGGTGCGCTGCTTCCTATATGGAACTCACTTCCGCAAGAGGGCAGCACAAAGGTTAAACGCCTTGTTGCTCATGACGGTAGTACATACCTCGGACGTGTAATTGATAACGAACTTATTGACGGTGTTCTTAACCGCTTCTCTGTAGATCGTACAAAGGAAGTATTCACGGCTCAGCAAGTAATGGATAAGGCTATTAAAAACGGTACCCGTTTCTATCTGACTAACAACAGAGTGGAATTATTCCGCAGTAAAGTCAGCGGAGAATGGCGTCTTGAAATATCACAGCCTTATAATGCATGGTTCCTGACAAAGACATATCCCGGACTTATTCAGGAACGCATACAGTACCGTGACCGTTATTTCATTCCCGTAGGGGATAAAGGTATTGCCATACTTGAAAAACTGTTGCAGGACAATCCTGTGCGTAATACAGCGGATGATTCTGAACAGTATCAATCAAGAGCTTATTTGTCCGATGATGATGTGCAGGAGCAGCAGCGCACAGAAGCTTTGACGGACGAAGAAGTGCTTGAATTGGCAGCAGGGGAACTGTACAACAAAGGTAATTTGTCTGACGCAGAAAGAGACGCATTGAGCATATTCCAAGATCGCATTGGTAAGCTTGCCGAGCTTCAAAGCAAGAGAGCTGAGCAAGGCAGGATTTATAAGGAACAGCAATTCGGTGCGGAAGTTGACAGAGAAGCTGCGGCGGAAACACTTAGCCGTATGCGTATTCTTGACAGTCAGATAAAGAAAGCAAGCGAAGATGTTCTTTCCGTTGAAAACAAAGCAATATTCAAGAGTATACTTCAAAAAGCCCGTAAGGTCGTGGAAACAAAGCAATGGGAGCACGATCAGGAAGTGTTAAGACGTTGGCGTGACCGCAGGAAGAATGCTGAAGCTATTAAGAAGTATCGTGACAGGCTCCGCAAAGATGTGGATGAATTATCGAATTGGGTAACACATCCCAACAATAAGGACATTGTGAAGCATATTCCCGACGCTCTTAAAAACTCGGTTATTCCTTTCCTTTCAAGCATAAACTTCATAAGTAAACGTGCGCTCAATGGTGGAAATCCTACTGCCGGCGATAAGGAATTTATGAAGCGTCTGAACGGCTTGCAAGCTGCTTTGAAGAATAACATTGATATAAACGGTATGTATTCCGGTTATAATGATCTTCCTCCGGATTTTATGGAAAATTTGGATACATTCATTAAATCGGCACAGGCACTTGTAGATAACAATAACGGAGAGTTTATTATCAATAAAATGACAAGTGGGGAAATAAAAGAACTGTCAAAGGTTGTTAGAACTCTCAAAAAGTATATCATGCAAGTTAACCGCTTTCATTATAATGCAATGTTCCAACATGTATATGAAGCCGGTGATGATTCAATTCACTTCATGTCACTTCTCAACCCTGCAGAGAATACCGGTAAGGCATCAAACTTTGTATTTTGGCAGCAGATACGCCCGGCATTTGCCTTTGAACGTTTCGGCAAGGGCGGTATGGCTATCTATGACGGTCTTCGCCGTGGACAAGCGAAACTTGCTTTCAATACAAAGGAGATAGAGGCTTTTGCAAAAAAAGCGTATACAGAGGCAGAAGTCAAAGCATGGGAAGATGATATCAAATCATTCAGACTTAGCGGCGACAATGTAAAAGTGCCGGTGTCTTTCATCATGGGACTTTATGAATTGAGCAAAGATCCTGAAGCACTTAAACATATTGATGGTGACGGAATCAGAATAGCTACATATACTCGTAAGGGTAAGAAAATTTCTGATAGGGGACATACTCTCACAAGAGGCGAACTTAATCAGATGATCGGAACACTTACACAGCGACAGAAAGATGTTGCTGACAGCCTCCAAAAGTATATGTCAGAGCAGGGCGGTAAATGGGGTAATTACGTTTCTGTAGCTCGTTTTGGCGAAGAACTCTTTACCAATCCGAAATACTATCCTATTAACTCTGACGGACGTCTTCTGCGATCTACGACGAAAAAAGATGAAACGCCGGACGGCGCTTCTCTTTATGCATTGCTTAATATGAGCTTTACAAAGTCAAGAAAAGAGGACGCAAAGAACCGTATAGTAGTGTACAGTATCTTTGATGTGTTCGCAAATCATATGGCAAGTATGGCTCAATACAATGCTTTTGCATTACCGATATTGGACGCAATTAAATGGTTTAATTATCAGCAGGTAGTCGTTGACGAACACGGAAACAAAACCGTTGTTGACAGCGTAAGGGAGCGAATGACAAGAGCTTTCGGTGTGCCTGAAGAAACAAATACGGGCAGCGGTAAAGAAGGCTATGCTGAAAAATTTGTTGAGAACATAATCAAAGCTTTCAACGGTACCGAGGCGCAGGGATCACCTATGGATGCAACGGGGTTAAAGTCTCTCCGTCGTTACAATATGGCGCAGATAGCATATAATTTCCGTGTAGTTGTTCAGCAGCCCTTGGCAATCACAAGAGCAGCCCTTCTTCTTGACTATGGCTCAATAGTTAAAGGTATGCGCCTTAAACCGGCAGCAATCAAGAAGAATATAGAGGAAATGCAGAAGTACAGCGGTATTGCTGCATGGAAATCTCTCGGATTCTATGATGTAAACATATCCCGTGGCGTTACTGATATTATCAAGCATGAATCAAAGTTTGGTGATAAGGTAAGGAATATAGGTATGTGGGGCGCTGAAAAAATGGATATCCTGACTTGGGCGGGTATGTGGAGCGCAGCTAAGGAAGAAGTAATGCTTAAGCAGCACCTTCGCCCCGAAAGTGACGGTTTCTATGAAGCAGTTACAAAACTGTTTGAAGATGTCATATACAAAACTCAGGTTGTAGATAGTGTTCTCACTAAAAATGAGTTTATGCGAGACAAAGGCTTCTTTGCAAGAGCAATAGGCTCATTCATGTCAGAGCCCACAACGACTGCAAGTATGCTTATTGACGCATATGACAAATATCAAATGGATATGCAGCGTGGAATGTCTGTGCAGCAGGCTTGGAACAACAACAAGGAAATGATCGGAAGGGTAGCCTTGGTGTATGCTATAAGTCAGGTCATGCTTGCGGCGGTTCAGTCTATCCCGGACGCTTTGCGTGACGATGATGATTATCAGGAATGGTATGAAAAGTGGTTTGAAGCGTTTACGGGCAATCTGATAGATGAACTTATGCCGATTAACAAGCTTCCGTTTATTAGTCAGTTTTACGAGTTTGTCAAAGAACTCATTTCTGTTGGCGGCTTTGATATTTACGGTCAAATGGCTAATCTTCCATATGTGGAGCTTGCGGAAAAGTATATTCAAGGAATAGAAATTATCGTTGATAAAATCAAAGGAGCAGACACCGATTACACATGGTATGCCGGTATTTACAAACTGTTGCAGGCGGCTTCCGGCGCTGTCGGCTTACCTATGGCTGCAGCTACAAGAGAGCTTATAACGGCATGGAACAATACCATTGGTGCAATGGCTCCGAGCCTTAAAGTTAAAACTTACGATCCCGGCGAAAAGTCCGAAATCAAATATGCGTATTTGGACGGTTATCTCACTTCTGAGGAAGCTATTGAGCAGCTTATTTCTCAGGAACTTGTTGATACGGAAGATGAAGCGTATTGGACGGTTGAGGGTTGGGGAAAAGAAGGTTACTCCAAGTATGATAATATTATCAGCGTTGTCCGCAACGGTGGAAATATCAATAGTGCTATGGCAGAGCTTACTTCTCACGGCTTAACCAAAAAAGAAGTTTTATCGGTAGTGAAAAGTCAAATAGGTAGTTGGTATAAGGACGGTGAGATCACCAAACAACAGGCAATCAATAGTCTTGATAAGTATTTTGATATGGGTGATGATGAAATAACAGCTCTTGTGAATAAATGGAGCAGTAAAGTTGTCACCGGTATTGATTACGATGATATCAAGAATGAATATCTCTCCGGAAATATTTCTGCTTCAAGAGCTATTGACATGCGTGTTCTTTATGGCGGTGAAACAAGGGAAAAAGCTACTCAGACAGTAAATGAATGGAAAGCCTTTAAGGATACCGGAATTGAGTACGGCGAAATTAAAGAGGCATTCATGGACGGAGATATAAGCGCAACTCAGGCAAAGCAGATGTACATTGAATATGGCGGTAAATCAGCAGCGGAAGCAGCGGAAACCGTTTCTGTATTGGAATTTGTAAAAGAAAATCCCGAAACAGAGGGTATATCTTATGCTGCCGTGGAAGATTACACTATGTACTGTGAACATTTAGGTGTTCCGGCTACAGTATTCTATGATATATGGAAATACAACAATGAAATTAGTGCAGATGTGGACGCAACCGGAAAAGCCATTTCCGGCTCTAAGAAAACCAAGGTGTTACAGTACATCAATTCTCTTAGGTTAACATCGGCTCAAAAAGACAGCTTGTATTATGCCTTTGGTTGGGCACAAAGCAAAATAAATGAAGCGCCTTGGCGCTGAATACTAACGATTTGGGGTGGGTTTATAACTCGCCCCTTTTCGTGTTATTATGCTTACATAAAATACAGGGAGATTAAGAATTATGAACTACTCAAAATTTTCGATCACCTTAGACGTGCACAGCACATTGTCTCAGGTGTCTATCCCCGTACCGCAAAATGATACTGCAAGAAGGCTGTATGTAAGCTTGACGGATGGGGGAAAGCCTTTCTATATCAAAGATGGCTGCCGGGCGGTTTTGGCGGCTTCCAAGTCGGACGGGAAGTATATAGTAAACGACTGCATTATAGAGAGAAATCAAACAATAAGATATGACTTCACGGAGCAAACAACTGCAGCTATAGGAAAGATAGACTGCACTATAAAACTGTATGGCGGCAATAACGAGCTTCTGACAAGCCCTCGCTTTACCATTGTTGTTTATGAAGGTACCGTACAGGAAGTTATTCTCTCTGATAATGAGCAAACTGCTGTTGACAACATGTTTCTTGCTGAGCAGGCAAGAGTGGCGGCAGAGGCAGGGAGAGTAGAAGCCGAAAACAAAAGGATATCCGATGAAGAGGCACGAAAAGCGGATTACATAGCCTATAAAGAATCTGTTGATTCAAGGGTTGACAGCATGGGAAGGGTTCAGGTCAGTAATGATGAACCTACGGACGAAGCTGTTGACTTGTGGATTAATGGTGAAAATGAGGAAGAAATCACGATTCTTACGCCTGAAGATATCGTACCAATAAGAAAAGAACTTGAAGAGTTGCATGATCAGTTTGAGAAACCGATTCAAGAACAAGTTGACAATTATTTGGATCGTCATCCGGAAGCCACAACAACAGTGCAGGATAAATCCCTAACCATTGATAAAATGGTTGTCGGTACGCTTGGTTATGTTACACCCGAAATGTATGGTGCGAAAGGTGACGGCGTTACCGATGATTCAAATGCAATCCGCAGTGCTACCAATAGTGGGTATGATGTGATGCTTACCGGAAACTACCTTGTTACCCAGACTGTTAGTATCACTCATAACACATCCGTGATCGGTAACGGGGCAACGATTAAAAGGGCAGACGGCTTCGAAGGAAACTTAATTAAAATGCGAGCAAACAGTAAGATTAGTGGCTTGCGAATTGACGGTAACAGAGAAGCCATGCTTGCGCCGTTTTGGTCGAACACCATTGAAATTGCAACGAGCGATAATTGTGTGGTTGAAAACGTTACGATTGTAAACGGAAACGAAGCTGTTATTGTATACGGTGATAATGTAACGATTCGTAATTGCTGTATTTCTGACTGCGGTGGTAACGGAATCCACTTTAGCGGTGCAAACAACGTTTTCGTTGAACATTGCAGGGTTACCAATACCAACTTGAAAGAAGGAATGGGGCATGAGGACGGTGGCATAATTTGGAGTGATGAGTGCCAATTCGTGACCTGCATAAATAACTATGTCGAGGGAGCGAAGTGTGGATTCGGTGCAGTTGATGCCAAGAGTAATTCCAACGTTAAATTGATTGGAAATACTGTGGTTGATTGTGCGCAAGCTTTTGAGGGTATTTTCCAATCATCGGTACCGAGCGAAATCATTGTGGCTGAAAATCAGTTTATTAATAGCGTTGAGTTTAGATTGAATAAAACAGATACGGAAGATATTGTTGAAAGCAATACGATTATCTCTAACAATATTTTTGATAACACTCGGGTATACATTGAGAACGTGAAAAACATACTCGTCTCAAAAAACAAGAGTAATAAACAAATATATATCACAAGTTGTGAAAATGTCATAGTGACAGACAACATGATAGATACGATCATCAATAATTCGATATATGTAGATGGCAGTAAGTACGTAACGGTATCAAAGAATATTGTAACGGGTAATGGCGACATTTTAAACTTGTCGAATAGCAACATGGGCTTGACTGTAGAAGGAAACATAGTCAGGTGCGTTGCGGAGGCTTCCGATAAATTCGCAATCAAGGCAGGTCCCGGCGCTATCGTTATCGGAAACCGTATATCTATGGCAAGTGGTGAAGGCATACTTGTCTCAAGTAATGCGATCTGTACAAACAACACTATTATATGTGCGAGCGAATTTTTGAACGCAATTCGCATATATGGTGGAGTAAGCAACGCTATAGTAAAAAATAATCTTTCCAACGGCACATACTCTATAGTGAAAAGTGATACGGTAGTAACAGCAGATAACTTGGTGTGCTCCGGTTTGGAATTTGCTACGGTATAAAAGCAAAATAAACAGAAAGAAGTGGTAAACAATATATGAAACGTATATTTACAAGAAAAATAAAAGCAAGAAATCCCGTCACGGGCGAGTTCGAGGGCGTAAATGCCTTTGCCGCTGAATCTACCGAGGAATATCTTGGTAAGATTCAGAAGAAAGGGGAGGATACTTTAGCGGCTGTTGAGGCTGAAATAGAAGCTAAAGGTGCAGAGACATTGGCGAGTATTCCGGACAACTATGAAACAGCCTTGCGAGAGTTCAGATTGCAAACCCTCTACAATCGCATCGATGAGACTGTGCAAAAAAGCATTGATGACTTTATAGAATTCGGCATACACAAATACAATGCAAGCACTGTCCCTATTGGATGCCCGATTGAAACGGGCGGCGGTTTGGTTCTCGTTTTTCAGCATAATAAGACAAATGATCCCACAAAAGGCTTTCTTGTGCAAATGGTATTGGCTCAGAACGGTAACGCCATACGATACAAGACAACGACCCAATGGTTACCTTGGTATCGATTCGCACTTCCCGTAGAGACGGCTCTCGGAGATTCGGATAAGAACCCCATATCCCAAAAAGCAGTAAATGATGCGTTGGCGCAGACTTTTTACAGCCGCATTGATGTAAGGGCTACAACTGATAGTGAAGGTAATTCCATCCCAAAATCAATGGATGATTTGGTAGAGTTCGGAATACATCGACTGATGAATGCATCTGATGTTAAAGATTGCCCCGTTGCGTTCCCTGCAATCGCACTTGTACTTCGCTACGGCAAGACGAATGATATTACAAGCGGCTACATGGTTCAGATAGCCATATCTTCGGGTAAAGCAAAGTATCGTTTCCGAACCACAACAACATGGCAACCGTGGCGTACGTTGTATGACATAGCCGACACCGTTGGTATATCCCTAACACCCGAACAGCGGAAGAGCAACAGAACTGTTGACAAAGTGAAGCAAAAATTCACGCCTTCGAAAACAATACGAAGCAGTGCGCCCGAAGGGAAAACAACTTATTTTTATGAAGGTACAGAATATACGGGCGTACCGTATTCATCGGTGCATATGTATGAACACGATGTATTCCATAACCATAATTTGAATACGTTGTTTTCTGCATTCAAAAATCCCGATTCGCTGATGTACAACTACACCAACGAACACCACAACAGACAGACATACATCGGCGGCGTTTGTTCGTCCTTTGTATCGTGGTTCATAAATCATCCCGTGTACATCACCACAACCGATATGGAACGCATGATGGTAGAAAAACACATCAACGATGTGGAAGATCTTGAAATAGGCGATATCCTTTGGTCTGACGGTCATGTTGCCGCAGTATCGGGATTCATTGATAAATCCGATGGAAGCGTTAATGTGGTGGTATCGGAGATGTGGAGACCATTATTCCGAAGTGTGGTTTACACACCCGATGAGTTTAACGATTACGTGAAAACGAATGCTATACGTATAGGCAGATTGCCCAATCAGCAAGGCATACGCACAATAGGTCCTCCCGTCATAGTGGACGATTGCATTTCCGAAAAGGGTGACGATACATTCTTTGCATATGGGGAAGATGTTTACATGATGATCAACGGCGGTAGCTTCTCATACAAAGCACCTTCGGCATCATCTTTTGTAACGGTAAGCAAAACTTCTTTCCCGACTAAGGTTGGCTTGACAACACAGTATAATATCAAATCTTTGCTTACGGAAACGGGCGTATACGAATTTATGTCCGATGCTTCAAACGGAAAGGTATCAAGGCTTGCGGTATACAAGCCGGGTACTGTCGCCCTTGCTAATGATAAGGTAACAATAAGCGGATATGAAGGCTGCACACCTTATTCGTATCGTGTAATACGGTTGACCGACACTCCCGACAACGGATTTGCAGCTCCCGATGGATACGGCGCAATGAACGTGCCCTATGATAAAAACGCTACGATTCCGTATACCGACTTGATAACTGCTGATACTTTTAATATTGATTCTCATCTGATAGCAAAGAACAGCCCCGGTTATTATGTCAGAGTGTTATACGATACGGGATGCGGAAAAGCATATAAAGACACTCCCGTTCAATGGTTTAGTTGATCAATGAAGAAAGAAGGTATAACATGGCAATAAAAATAACACTTGATCCCGGTCACGGGCAATATGACAATAGATCCTCCAATAATCCGAAGTACATTGAAGGTACTCAGATGTGGAAGTTTGCGAACAATCTGAAAGCAGCGCTTGAAAAATACGGATTTGAAGTTGTCACAACAAGACCTAAGATATCCGACAATCCCTCTTTGAGTGCAAGAGGTAAGACAGCCGGCCAGAACGGCAGCAGCATGTTTCTTTCCTTACATAGCAATGCGCCGGCACCGAACGAGGACGGTACCTACAGCCCGTCTGTTACCGGAAGTGTAGTTATTTACAGCTTGACAGATAAGGATAACAAAGTGCTTGCGGACAAGCTCGGTGTTAAGGTGTCTGAGCTTATGGATCATCACTACAGAGGCAGTAAAACAAAAGAATCCGAGAAATATCCCGGTACCGATTATTATACTGTGCACAAAGCTGCAGCGCAAAGCGGCTGTAAGTGCGCTTTTATAATTGAGCATGGATTTCATACCAACGTAAGGGATTCAAACTTTCTTCTCAATGATACAAATTTGCAAATACTTGCCGATGCAGAAGCTAAGATAATAGCGGATCACTTCGGGGTAAAGCCCGGTGAAAAGGTGGTGAATGGCGTGAATGTAAATCTTTCAATCCTGAAGCGTGGCAGCAAGGGCGAGGAAGTAAAGACTGTTCAGAGACTTTTAAAGGCTATGGAGTATACCGACAGCTCCGGAAAGGCGCTTGAAATAGACGGTTCTTTCGGAAGCAAGACGGAGTATGCTGTCAAAGCTTTTCAGAGGGCAGAAAAAATAAGCGCTGACGGTGTAATCGGTCCCGACACGTGGAATTGCTTGCTGAAATAAAAAGGCTCTAAAATCGCAAATAAACGCATAAATGAGAGGGAGGTAATATGAATCAGGAAGAAATGTTAGTAAAGCTCACGGAGCATGAACAGAACATCAAGTCTCTGAAACACCGTATGGAAAAGGTGGAGATTATGTCCGAGAACCTTAACAAGCTTGCCTTATCGGTGGAAAGGCTTGCAAGCTCGGTATCACAGATCGCAGAGACTCAGAGTAAGTCAATCAAGCGTATAGAGGCGATAGAGAAGCAGCCTCTTGTCGCTGCACAGAACATAAAGAATGAGATATTAAAAGCGATAATTGCCGCACTTGTCGGCGGCGGAATCGGATATTTTCTTTCATTCTTACAGTAAGAAAGAGAGGTACATATGAAAGAAAAAGTAAAAGACGTATTGATAAGATCGCTCAAAACATTTTGGCAGGCTACAGCCTCATATCTTATCACTACTTTCGGAACAAGCCTTGCCGGTATTGATGTATTCGACATTGACGCACTTAAAAATGTGGGCTTAGGTCTGCTTATAGGTGCGCTTGCTGCAGGTCTTTCCGCAACATGGAACGGCGTTGTTCAGCCGTTTCTTGATAAACTTCAGGTGAATACGGTTTACGATGAACCGCCTGACGAGGACACAAAAGAATAGTATATAAGAGCAAATAAAAATAGGGCATCCTTCGTGGGTGCCCTATTTCTCTTGGTTTTCTTTGATTATCGCTAAATACAGTTTGGTGGACCGAAGTGCATTTAGTGATGATTATAAATTTTGAAAATAAATAGCTAAATTGCCTTTAGCCTTCTCATATACTATCTTCTCTATAATTTGGTGGAGGGCTTCATTTTTAGCCTGAACGGGTACATCCTCTTTCTCTATGAAGTCCGCTATCCTTGCGACCTTTTTTGAAAAGGCATCTATATCTATTTCTTTTGCGGTTTCCTTGTCACGTCTTGCTATTAACTCTTCTATTCTTGCGGTTATCTCCTTTTTGTTTTCTTTGTACTGTTCTATGGTATCCACTTCCGCAAGGTATGCTTGCTTAGCTCTTTCAAGCCTGCGCTCTTCCACGGCGATCAGCTTGTCATAGTCAATCATATTCTGAGTTGTGTTCTTTTTCACTTTAGGAGCTATGGTAAATTGCTTTGTTTGCAGCGCTTTTTGCAGACCTTCCTTAAAGGAAGCTTCAAGCTTTGGCATAGTGACGGAATGTGAAGTGTGGCAAGATCCTCTTGAATAGTTACAGCATTGCAATGTGCGTACCTTTGATTTTCCGCTAACTGCCGAAGCCAATGCTATAGGACCTTCGCAGGAATCACATCTTATAAGACCTTTTAGTAAATACTCCACCGGCTGTTCTCTCCTTGCGTACTTTGGGTACGCCTTTTTTTGTTCGTCAAGCATATTCTGTACCTTTTCCCAAAGCTCAACGGATATCAACGGTTCGTGATGTCCGTCAACGAGCATTATATTTTCATTCTCATAATCCCTGCGGCTTACAGCCTTAGCACCGTTAAGGCTCCAACGTATTTTACCTATGTAGCAGGGATTGCGCAGCATGTATTCTACCCATCTGTTTTCAGGCATGTTACCATGTTTGGTGCGGACGCCTCTTTCTCCGAGTATTATAGCGATCTCCCTCTGTCTTACTCCGTTTGCGTAAAGAGTAAATACTTCTCTTACAATGTTTGCTTTTCCGCTTTCTTCATCGGGATAATACCTGCCTTCTCTTATTATATAACCAAAGGGAGGCGGTCCGGTAGGCTCTCCACGGGATGCCTTTTCTGTCATACCTCTGATAACTTCGCCTGAAAGGTTGATACTATAGAATTCATCCATCCATTCTATTATACGCTCTTGCAGAGCGCCGAAATGTCCTTCGGGTAAAGGTTCTGACACGGAGATTACAGACACCTTATTTTTTGAAAGCAGGCTTTTATAGACTATTGCTTCCTCTTGGTTACGGGCAAAACGTGAAAACTTCCACACATATATTCTATCAAAAGGATGTGTTTTTTCCTTGGCGATAGCGATCATGCGCTTGAAATCGTCTCTCTTTTTTACGCTTCTTCCCGATATACCATCGTCATAGAATACATATTCATCGGGAATCATGTACCCTTCTTTAGCTGCATATTCACGTACCTTTTTTAACTGTGAATCAGGAGAGTATTCGTCCTGCCTTTCGTCTGATACACGAATATACGCAGCGCCTATTCTTAATAGATCATTCAATGGTGTTCCTCCTTTGCAATATTTATACCAACATCAACAAGAACAGTATAAAGGTTTGATATAATGGAATGCTAATGCTTGCTTGTAAAATAGGGGCAAATACACTTGTGTAGTCTGTGGGAATTTCTCTGTAAAAAGCTCGTCTTCCGCTATAAGTGAACCAAGCCAATAAATTGAATATCATATAAATTACAATTAAAACAACTCCTACTGCAGATACGTTACGGAAAACGTATGTAACAACAGAAAAAATCACAAAATGTACGAATTTCAATATTAGATTTGCCGTGAAATCGAAAAAGTTAAGAGATAAATCAAGAGGCTTGTAATTTGGCGGTGCATTTAAAACGTTATATGTGTGAACTAAAGATTGATTTAAAATGCCTATGCCATATGCAAAATTCTTTCTATACAATGACACATTTCTTGCCCAAAATATCACTAACAACACAAGGGCTATCGGGATGACAATTAACAAGATCATACTATTATTCCTCTTTTTCTTCGCCTTTCTTCTAATTTTTTCAGGTCCCGTTCCCATTCTCTTTCATAATATTTTTCAAATCCAAGTTTGACTAAAGAGCGAAAAGTGTCTTTGTTCTCGTTTTTGAGATCGGATATGCCTTTAAACACAAATTCATATTGTTCCTTGTATTCGTTGTATTGTGATTGAATCGCATTGATTTGAGGCACGGGCGCTCCCATTTGTTTTTGGAGCTTTATAATTTTTTCTAACTCGATTTTTTTTGCAGAAAGCTCATTCAACCATTTGTATTTATGTAAAAATTTTTGCAAGAAAATATATTCTTCGGTTGTTAAAGATTCCTCGTCAATTAACGACGGTAATTGTTCAAGCAATTCTTCATCCGTCAAAGCTTCTGTGCGCTGTTGATATTGAATTGTATTATTATTATCCATAGCAATTTACCTTACAGCCGTTTTCAGCTTATTATAATAATTATGCAAAGCGATAATTTCTTCTTTATGCTCTAATTTTAATTTTAAAATGCTGATTTCGGCTTTTGAAGAGGTGTTTTCTTCCTTTAAATCCATATTTTCGCCTTTTAAACGTGCGTTTTCTGCTTTTAATGCTTCGATCTCGGATTGCAAAGCGGTAAGGTCTGCATTACCGACAACGGCTTTCGTGTCCGCAAAAATGGCATCAAGAGAGCCGCCGAGGACGGTAACAATTCGGTGAAGCGTGTCCACATAAGGGTTATCCGTGTCACCTGAAAAGATACGGGTGACAGTCCTTTCGGGCAAACTTGTCGCTTCCGCTATCTGCTTTACGGACATTCCCTTTTCTTTTTTTAGTTCTTTTAGATTGTCAAGCCACATAATTGCTGTCCTTTCGATTAAATAAGAGATATTCTTGACCATATAGAATGGATAAACTTGGTATGTCAATGGTCAAAGGTGGGTATTGAATTTCATTCGCCGCCGCTGTATAATTTCCTCAACAAAAACAACACGATGTCATTAAATGTCAGTAAATGTCAGTGCTATAATTTACTCATAGCAAACGATGTCGAAAGTTGTTGACATTTCAGAAAACTTAATTTATCATGGAAGCATCATTTGATATAAAGGAGATTAGAAAAATGACAGAGAAAGAAATTGCATTGATTAAAATGATTCGTGAAAACGATAAACCGGAGCAAGCGTTAATGGCTGCCGCCACTATCATTTTGGGTTTCCTAAAGCAGCTCGAATCATCTGAAGAACAAGTTCCTGTTTGTCTTCAGGAACACGCCTAAAGAGGTCAAGTAGGATTTTTTCACCTGTTGAAATGCTTATTTTGAAATATGATTGATCTTTTGATTCTTGCATAGTGTCCGACCAACCCATAAGGTGAGCCGGTGTTGTATTTAGCACCTCGGCAAATTTTGCTATCTTACTTTGAGGAATATCATTTATTCCAAGCTCTATTTTGTTGATAGTGGATTTTGATTTGTATCCCATTTTTTTCGCAAGCTCTTCTTGTGTCATTCCTAATTCTTTTCTCATAGCAAGTATATTCTCACCTACTATAGACATATAATCGCCTCCTCCTGCTATATTTTATCATTAAGTAGACTATTTGTCAACTTTTTTTGAGAAATTTTAAAAAAATACTTGACAAATTGTGTCGAATGGTTTATACTATACGCAAGGTAGATTTTAAATCTACTAAATATTTGACGAAAGAAGGTGCGAAGAGTGACAAACACAACTTTATTAGAAAGGCTTATATCTGAATCA
Source organism: Clostridia bacterium (assembly GCA_045644565.1). Taxonomy (GTDB): domain Bacteria; phylum Bacillota; class Clostridia; order CAKSNL01; family HGM11501; genus HGM11501. The sequence goes on from JAZRHF010000004.1 coordinate 21,826, forward strand.
GGGTATAAGAAAAGCTACATAGCCGGGTGTCTTGGTATATCTGCATATGCTTTGTCTCTTAAAATTAACAATAAATCTGAATTTTGGGCGAGTGAAATAGATACCTTAAGTAGATTATTAGGGATCAAAACCAAGGATAGAATGGCAATTTTTTTTGCGCAGGGAGTAGATTTAAAATCTACTACGCAATAGGAGGAAGTATGAAGTATGGCAAACAAACATCAGCCGTATGATTTAAAGCAGATGCAAAGTATTCCCCTTGAAGGAAAAATAATCATGACACAAGAACGAATCCGTCAATGGTACGACCATTGGGACGGTCAAGTGTATGTAAGCTTTTCGGGCGGTAAGGATTCAACGGTGCTTTTGCATTTAGCTCGCCAACTTTACCCCGATATTGAAGCGGTATTTGTCAATACAGGGCTTGAATACCCCGAAATACAGCAATTTGTAAGAAGTCATGATAATGTGACGATTCTCCGTCCGAAAATGCGCTTCGATGAAGTGATTAAAACGTATGGATATCCGATTATATCGAAAGCAGTTGCCGATACTGTAAGCGATGCGAGAAAGAATTTAGAACAGCGGAAATATTCATTGCGCTTGCGTTCTCTCGGTATGACTGCCGAAGAAGCCCGTGCATTAAATTTGCAAATGCCGTCTGAAGAAATGTTGGCACGATATGAAAAAGCAATGAACGGCTCAAAACATGCAAAGCCGAAATATCGTCCGCTGTTAAATACCGACTTCATAGCTTCGCCGATGTGTTGCGTTGTAATGAAAAAGCAACCAGCACACGATTTTCAAAATAAAACAGGTAAAAAGCCGATTTTAGCAACAATGGCAGAAGAATCAATGCTCCGTGAAGCGGCATGGCTAAAAAACGGCTGTAACGCTTTTAACGCAAAGCGCCCGACAAGTCAGCCAATGAGCTTTTGGACGAATCAAGATGTGCTTTGGTACATAAAAAAATACAATATTGATATCTGTTCTGTGTACGGCGATATCGTGTATGAAGTCGAATCCGATCAGATTCGGTATGATGATATTCTCGGTATAAATTGGGTGGAAGGCGAGCTTGATAAACTCTGCACGACAGGGTGCGACCGTACAGGATGTATATTCTGCGCTTTTGGATGCCATCTTGACAAGGGTGAAAGCCGATTTGAGCGTTTAATAAAGACACATCCTCGGCAGTATGAGTATTGTATAAACGGTGGAGAGCATGACGAAAACGGCATATGGAAACCGAATAAACAAGGTTTCGGCATGGGACATGTATTTGACGAATTGAATAAAATTTACGGAGAGGGATTTATAAGGTACTGATTATGGAAAATAACGAAAGAAAATTCGGATTGACAGACGAAGAAGTTGAGCAGGAGATCGCAAAGCTGCAAGAATCCCCTGCGGTAGCATTAGCGAGAAGGGAACAGAGATTGAGATATCGCCGCAGACAATTTCTCTATCAGCTCAGAGATTTAGAGAAAAAGGGAAAGGCACTCATGGCATCGGGCATTACAAGAGAATTGCTTGATGAACTTTACAGAGAGTGTGACGAAGAAGAGTGATCCCGCATATTATGAAGGGTATAAATTAATGGGAGCAAGGTTATGAAAAAGCAGAAACTTTTAACATGTACATTTTATATCGGGGGCAAACAAGTTGAAACGCTTACCGAAGAACAGCGTGAGCGCATGGCGCAGAAGCTGTCCGAAACTATGAGCATATATTACACGGCGCACCCTGATGAATACCTTAAACTGAAAGACATGGAAGAAAAGTAATAAACGAAAGGAACACAAAATGATAAAGGAATTAGCATATCAGAGCAGAGAAGAGTGGTTATCACTCCGCAAGAATTACATAGGAGGATCGGACGCAGGCGCTGTCCTCGGTTTGAATCCATACAAAAGCGCCTATTCCCTTTGGGCAGAGAAGACCGGCAAAGTAGCAGAATTTGAAGGAAACCTTATAACGGAAGTCGGAAGCTATCTTGAAGATTTTGTTGCAAAGCTCTTTGAGAGGGAGACCGGGAAGAAAGTACGCCGTAAGAATCGCATGATGGTAAATGACGAATATCCCTTCGCCTGCGCTGATGTAGACAGAATGGTGGTCGGGGAAGATGCTCTTCTTGAAATAAAGACAACAAACTCTTTGCCGGCTATGCGTAAATTCAAGAACGGTGAATATCCGGAGCAATGGTACTGCCAGATGACTCATTATTTAGCTGTCACCGGCTTGAAAAAGGCGTACCTTGCGGTATTGGTTAATTGCAGAGAGTATAAGCAGTTTGAACTTGACCGTGACGAGGAAGAAATAGCGGCACTTATGGAAGCTGAGAGGGATTTTTGGGAACACGTACAGAACGATACAGCGCCTTTGGTAGACGGCAGCGATTCAACATCCGATACGATCAGCACACTTTTCCCGGAATCCAATACCGATATTGTAAACCTTTTCGCATATGATTCAAGCTTGCAGCAGTATATGGCACTCACGGCACAGATCAAGGAGCTTGAAGCGATTAAGGACGAAGTATGTAACAAAGTAAAAGCCTTCCTCGGAGACGCAGGAAAGGGCGAGAGCGATAAATACAAAGTCTCTTGGACTTCTGCCGAGAGAAAGGCTTTTGATACAAAGCGCTTTGAAAAGGACCATGCAGACATGGATTTGTCTGAATATTATAAAAAATCATCTTACCGTACATTTAAGGTAAGTGAAAAATAAAAGAAACGGAGAATAAAAAAATGTCAGGAACAATTCAAAACAAGGTTGCAAAAACCGGCTCAGAAAAAAAGACCATGCAGCAGTATATCAAGAGCATGGAGGGAGAGATCAAAAAGGCTTTGCCTTCGGTAATTACTCCCGAAAGATTCACCCGTATGGTACTGTCGGCAATATCCGTAAATCCGAAGCTTGCTTCATGTACGCCTTCAAGCTTTCTCGGTGCCATGATGTCAGCTGCACAGCTCGGTCTTGAACCTAATACCCCTCTCGGACAAGCTTATCTTTTGCCCTATAAAAACAAGGGTATTGATGAAGTGCAGTTTCAGGTCGGATACAAAGGTTTAATTGACCTTGCCTACAGAAGCGGAGAAGTAGAGCTCGTTCAGGCGCACATAGTATATGCAAACGATAAGTTTGAGTGCGAATACGGTCTTGAACCCAAGCTGATACATAAGCCTGCGGACAGAGACAGAGGCGAAGCGGTTAAGGTTTACGCACTTTTCAAGACAAAAAGCGGCGGTTACGGCTTTGAAGTTATGAGTATGGAAGATGTACGCCTCCATGCGGAAAGATACAGTAAGGCATATAGCACGTCTTTCTCCCCTTGGAAGACGAATTTTGAAGAAATGGCAAAGAAAACGGTACTTAAAAAGGTGTTAAAGTATGCGCCTCTTAAATCCGATTTTATCAAAGGTGTTGTTCAGGATGGCAGCATAAAGAACGAGATATCCGAGGATATGTATGACGTCAAGAACGATAATGAAAACTTCTTTGAAGCAGAATACACCGAAGTCACAGAAGAACCCGTTAACGTAAACGAAGAGACCGGAGAGGTCACGGAATAAAACAAAGGAGAAAAACAAATGAAGAAAACAATATTAATAATCTTAATAACCATAATGCTTTTGATGTGCTTGGTATCTTGCACCGAAGCGGACAAAGTAAACTATAACGTAAGCAAACAGGCTGATTATTTCGAATGTGAGCGAAGAATCACCGTATATAATGCCCGAACCGACACAGTAATATTTGTTGCAGAAGGTTATATGAGCATTTCAAATACCGATTCCGATGAATTGATAGTTACATTCAAGACGGGGCAGAACACGTACAAAAAGAATTATATATACCTAAACGATTGGACGTTGTATGTGGTTGAAGATATCACAGGAACGCATACAGACCCGTATCACTATAAGATGTATTTCCATACAGAAATACTCCCCGATATAGAAGTAAAACCGTAAAAAAGGAGAAACGAAAATGAATACATACCGTAAGGAGGCACACACATGTCGCTCAACAAAGTAATCATGCAAGGCAGGCTTACTGCCGATCCGGAGCTGAAACAAACGCCCAACGGTATTTTAGTAACGTCCTTTTCCCTTGCCCTTAACAAGGGCGAGGGGAAGGCAGACTTCTTCAATATCGTTGCATGGCGACACACAGCGGAGTTTGTTTGTAAATATTTCAAAAAGGGAGACGGTATCATAATAACCGGACATCTTTCCTCACGTTCTTATGAAAAGGACAACGTAAAGCATACTGTTTATGAGGTAGTCTGTGACGAAGCAGGCTTTGTGGATTCACGCAGAAGCGAAACGGGGAATACAAGCGTACCACAAACAGCAAATGCCCCGCAAATCGCAAATAATGCGCTTCCTGACGGTGGTATGGAATATGTTGAAGGAGACGATGATCTCCCATTTTAGGGTGTAAAAAGGAGGTAGTTTATGTCAGAGGTCCAATGGATAAAACTTTTTGTAGATATATTCGATAAGCCAAAGACAGGCAAGATTCGCAGATTTCCTGATGGCGATAAAATCCTACTGTTTTGGATTATGCTTCTCGCTCAAGCCGGAAAAAATAATGCGGGTGGAAAGATATTCATAACGGAAAAAGTGCCTTTTGCAGAGGAAGATCTTGCGGATGAATTCCACTTTGAGATATCTATCGTTAAACTTGCCCTTAAGGTGTTTGTTGAGTTGGATATGATATATATTACCGATGATGGATTTATCGTGCTTTGTAATTGGGAGAAGTACCAAAACACAGATAAGCTTGCAGAACTCAGGGAATACAACAGAGTTGCAAAGCAGCGCTCACGGGAAAAAAAGAAACTTTTAAAAGATGTCAATGACATGTCAATGACTTGTCAACCATGTCAAGACATAGAAGAAGATGAAGATAAAGACAAAGAAAAAGAATTTCATTCATTCATTCCGCGCGTGCGCGAGGATGAAACGGATGAAAAAGAGAGTGCAAAACTTGAATATCTCGGTGGGGATTTAGGAAAAGGTGTTGTGCTGCTCTCGGAAGATCAATTTGCCGATCTATGCGATAAGCTATCTTTCGATGAACTTAACAAGTACATATCCATTATCGCAGATTGTGAATTGAATGGAAAGAAATTCAAAAAGAAATCCCATTACCAAGCTATCTTGGACATGGTTAAGAAAGACCGTAGGCTTAAAGCGACAAGGAGTGATGTTAATGCGTAAATGGCATGATAGCGGATCGGGCACAATTCTTCTCCGGAACATAAACGAAGAGAAGCCCAAACATCCCAAAAATGCTGATGAAATAAACGCACAAAACGAGGTAAAGAAAATCTGCCTTGAATGCGTTAATGAAAAATGCAGCGGAAACTGCAGGAGGTTCAGAAAGAAGAGATGAAAAACAGAACTGCTCTTATGTTTTTAATGATAATAGCCATTTTCACATACTGCTTAGTGCTTGGAGCGAATCAGCCTTACCTTGTAAGCTATGAATCGTATATTGTCGAAGACGGCGATACCCTTTGGGGCATAGCACGTCAGAGCAACGGCTACGGTCACATAGACACACGCAGGATCATTGATGATATGAACTGCGAGGCAAACATACATAAAGGCGACATTATAAATGTGCCTATATACGGAGGAATAAACGAATGATGAACGAAATCAAGGTAGCACTTGATGAAGGTGCAAAGATGCCTACCAAGGCATATACAAGGGACGCAGGCTTTGACCTCTATTCTCCGGTATCGAGAATAATACCTGCTCATAGCGATGTTACCATAGACACGGGTGTACATGTGAGTATCCCGGAAGGGACCTGCGGTTTGCTCGTCTCCAAGAGCGGATTAAACGTAAGACACGGTATCACATCCACCGGTCTTATAGATGCAGGGTATACGGGATCTATCGCCGTAAAGCTCTATAACCACAGCAATTTCCCGTACACGGTAAATGAGGGCGATAAGATATCTCAGTTGGTTATTCTGATCCTCTTGACAGCAACTCTCACTCAGGTGGACAAGCTTGATGAATCCTCGGAGCGAGGAAACAATGGTTTCGGGAGCAGCGGAAGATGAAGTTCTTCCCTTCTATGAAACATAAAAATAAAAAGAAGACAATCGATGTTGTGGCATACGCCTTTGCTGAAGTAAAGTGTCCCGTGTGCAAGCGCAAATTCGTAAAGGCGCCGCAACATGCCTTGCATGATGCAAAAGGCAGGCTTGTCTGTTCTCCGTCGTGCTCGTCAAAATCTTGGAGAGACAGTCAAAAGAAGCAGAAAGACACCTCAAAAAGCGATGCGAGAAAACATTTTAAGCCGATAACAGTTAACGGCATGGAATATCAACACAGCGGGTACTTCGCACGAACGCAACGTGTGAATACGGCTGATTTTATAAAGGCACGAGCAAACGGTTTGCCTTGCGTTAAGCGGGACAAATACTATTATTACCGGAAGCAAGATGTAACAGATTATTACTTGGGAAAGATCGGAAAGGATGTGGAGGTACAGAAATGACAAGGGTATATTGTTTGAACGTTGATTGTGCATATCTTGATAGCGATACAGGGCTTTGCGGATGTTCTTGTATAACTATCGGGGATGAATACGAATGCGGCTGTGAAAATTATGAGCCTTACAATGAATCTCCCGATTATCAAGAGGAATTTTACATAGCGGTTTATGCAGAAAACAAAGTAAAGGCAAGAGCGAAAGCAAAGGGCAAGAAAATAATATACGAAGAACGAGAGTTTTTCACAAGAGATACAATTTTAGCAAGTGATTTTTTTAATGTAACGGACAAACGCACAGGATTAGCGGTTGGATTTTCTTATTTAAAATCGCATTGGGAAAAATATCTTGAAGCGGAGAAAAATTATCCCGATGTTGAGACACTTCCGCTTGCTGTGTTCGATGAACATAGCCAAAAATATAAGCTTGTTGAAGAAAAGGAGCAGAAATGAGTTATAGTGCAACGATAAATTTTAAAACCATAAAAGAGGGTGAACTTTACACCTTTTTTAAGAAAATCAAGGACACATGCAAAGAGAAGTTTGACGAGATAGCAGAGGACAATTTTCTCTATATGACATCACAACATTTTTCAAAAAAGAGAATGCTTGAAGGAGCTTCGGATCAGGCGAGGGAGGAATTAGATAGAGCATGGATGATGAATGGCGTGTTCTCGTTTCGTTTCTTTTATATTCCCGAAAACAATCTGCTTGGAGTATTCGGTGTACCCGGTGCCGTTAAAGATATTTTTGATTTGACTTGTTTCTTTCAAAATTCTTGCGATCAAGATTACAATTTTGAGGATTGGAAAGGAATTCCGATTTTCGAGCAGATAGCGGAAAAATGGAAGAACTCCACGGATAGCGATGTTATTAAGCATTACACCGAGCGATATGGAGATACCTATTCCGCAGAAGAAAACCCGGATTTGGACTATTACCGCCGTTCATTTGCCTACGATGATATATGGAAAATGTGCGAAACCTATCTTTACCATGAAGAAGAAGTAGTTTACTTATCAATGTTTGGTCACTATGAGATTTCTGAGCAGATAGCTTTTGTGCATAAATGTAAGGAAGCATACGATGCTTGGGAAAAAGAGTGCGAGGAAAAAGCAAAGATGCAATTGGCAAAGGAGCAGAAATGAAAAAGATAATTGATGTATGTTGCGGAAGCAAAATGTTTTGGTTTGACAAGGAAAATCCCGAAGTTGAATTTTGCGACAAAAGAGTTGTCCCCAAACACGAATACTATCCGAATAGATATCTTGAAGTTGCACCCGATACGGTTTGCGATTTTACAAGTTTACCTTTCGAAGATAACTCGTATTATTTAGCAGTGTTTGATCCGCCCCATTTAACAAAGGTTGGTGATACGAGTTGGACAAAACTAAAATACGGCCGTTTAGAGGGAGAGTGGCCCGAAATGTTGGCAAAAGGTTTTGAAGAATGCCTGCGTGTTTTGAAACCGAACGGAATTTTAATATTCAAATGGAGCGAAGTTCAAATCCCTCTTTCTAAAATACTTCCCCTTTTTAGCATTCGCCCGCTTTTTGGTAACAGAAGCGGAAAACATATGACCACACATTGGTTATGCTTTATGAAGCAATCCCACCCAACCGAGAAAGGCGGTGAGCAGAAATGAACGATAAGAAACAGATTATTGAGGAAATTGCGGTAATGCTCTGCGGCGAACACGGAAACACGTGTTCAAAGTGTAAGGGTCATGAGGTTTGTTTGCAAGAGGATTTAGCGATAAAGATTTATAACAAATTTTTTCGCAAGCCGAGCGAAGGTAAATGGATAAGCGTTAAGGAGAGGTTACCCGATGAAGGTGTTACTGTGATAGTAGCACTTAAAATTGGTGATCGCATTGTCAGTGATACAGATCGATTATATTGTGGAAGGTGGTTTATCTATGGCAGAATGAACAGAGAAGGTTACGTTACACATTGGATGCCGTTTCCCGAACCGCCAAAAGGAGAATGATATGCCAAGATATATTGATGTAGATAAGTTGATAGCAGAATATGACCGAGTGCATGTAGGACCTCCGGGCGGTGCAAGGAAACTTATGGTCGAAGCACCCACAGCCGATGTTGTGGAAGTGGTGCGATGCAAAGATTGCGATTATTCTTGTACCCTTCAGATGGGTTTATACAGTACTGTGCAGATGTTCTGCCGCTTAGGAAGTTGTCTCAGACCTGTAAGCCCCACGGACTTTTGCTCTTGGGCAGGAAAAGGAAAGAATAATGAAAGTGACTAAAATTTATAAATTTGACGAAAAGCTGCGAAACACCTACCCGGGACTAAAGACGGACAACGGCATATATTGGCGCAGTGAATACTTCAAAGACAAATATCGTGTAAGAGGATATGAACTGCAGAGAGCTTTCGAAAACGGTTTACCTTTTATCCTAAAAAGCAATCAATACTACATACGTGAGCAAGACTTTAACGATTATTATGCCGGCAAGATCGGCAATGATATAGATCAGACTTAAGGAGGCTGATAATGTGGCTCAGTGGGATTCAAAGTACGTTAAGTGTCCCTATTTTCATAGGTTCGATACTAACAGAATATGCTGCGAGGGGGTTAGCACAAAGAACACGGTAAACGTTGTATTTGAATCTCCAAGGCAGCTTGAAGAATATAAGAGGGAATTTTGCTATGAGATTAAAGCATGTCACAAGTGCTTGATATGCAAGATGTTAGATGATAAGAATGGGGGTGCATGTTATTGAATAAGTATAAAAATAAAAAAACACTTACCTTTGACGGGATTTTGCACGACAGCCGCAAAGAGGCGAATAGGTGGACGGAGCTGAAGCTTATGTTACGTGCAGGAGAGATAGAGGATCTCCGGCGCCAAGTTAAATATGAGCTCATTCCGGCGCAGTATGAAGTCACCGAGAGATATTCACGAAACGGTAAGCGGTTAAAGGATGATCGCAAGCTCGTTGAGAAGCCGGTATATTATATCGCTGACTTTGTTTACATAGATAAGCGCACAGGCAAGGAAGTCGTGGAAGATACCAAGGGCGTTAAGACAAAGGATTATATCTTGAAGCGTAAGCTGATGTTGTACATCAAGGGAATCCGTATACACGAGATATGAACATAAAGAGGGAGGCAAACAAACCTCCCTCTTTTTTCGTTGACTCATAGTTGACTCATAGTTGATTCATGTAATAAATGTTGTTGGGGGGTGGGTATCACTTGCAAATATAAATGTTTTAAAATGTTCTCAACGAAGGAAAGGAGGCTTTTTGTGATTTGGCAAACAATAAAAGCGGAATACATAGCAGGCGGCACAAGTTACAGAAAGCTTGCCGAAAAATATGGAATAAACAGAAGTAAGCTGCAGGCAAGAGCCACAAGGGAGAAATGGGCAGAGTTAAAAAGTCAAGCACAAGCCAAAAGCGATGCGAAAATCGTTGATAAGGTCAGCAAGAAAGAAGCTGCCCGGCTTAATAAGCTCAATACCGTGACAGACAAGCTCCTTGACAAGATAAGCACTATTATTGACACGGTGTATGATACTCAGGGTATCAAGCACATATCCTCAGCGCTTAAAGATATCAAAGATATTAAAGGCTTCAAGAGTGCCGCTGATATGAGAGAGCAAGAGGCACGTATTAAGAAGCTTCAGAAAGAGGCTGAAAAAGAAGATGATACTGTTGATGAAATAGCTATCACCTTCAACGCAGGTCCGGAGGAATGGAATGAGTAAGTTAATACTTCCCCTTGGTGAACCTAACGAGAGACAAAAGCTTTTTCTCGCTGCAAAGACTAAACATATAGCCTATGGCGGTGCAAGAGGTGGCGGCAAGTCTTGGGCGGTCAGAGATAAGGCTAAAAGGCTGTGTTTGCGCTTTCCGGGCATAAAGGTCCTTATAGTGCGCCGTACCTATCCTGAGCTCATAAATAACCATATAACGCCTCTGCAGGATGAATTACCTCGTCAATTAGCGAGATATAACAAGACAGATAAGATTATCAATTTCAAAAATAAAAGCTCCATTAAATTCGGGTACTGCAACAACGATAAAGACCTCGATCAATACCAAGGTGCTGAATATGATGTCATTTTCCTTGATGAAGCCACACAGCTGCAGGAAATGTGGATAAAGAAGATTACAGCCTGCGTCCGTGGTGTTAATAGCTTTCCGAAACGTGTTTATTACACATGCAACCCCGGAGGCGTCTCTCACGGATATATTAAACGATTATTCATTGATAAAAGGTATGAAGACGGTGAAGTGCCCGAAGATTATGAATTTATTCAGGCTCTTGTAACAGATAATAAGGCTCTTATGGAGAGTCAGCCCGATTACATAAGGCAGCTTGAAGCACTACCGCCAAAGCTCAGAGAAGCATGGCTATATGGTAGGTGGGACATTTTCGAGGGACAATTCTTTGAAGACTTCCGTCTTACTCCTGATATAGACCTCTGCACAAAAGCAGGGATAACAACAGAAGAAGCGCTGAAACAGCACAGATTCACACATGTTATAGAGCCTTTTGACCTTAACTCAGGTGCTCGAAGAGGATGGAATATCATGCGGTCATATGACTTCGGATATAACAAGCCCTTTTCCCTTGGTTATTGGGCTATAGACTATGACGGTGTACTGTATCGCATAATGGAGATGTACGGCTGCACACAGACGCCTGACGAGGGCGTTAAATGGTCGCCCGATGAACAATTCAAGCGTATTTCTGAATTTGAGAGGGAACACCCTTGGTTAAAAGGAAGAAAGATAGTTGATTCTGTTGCCGATCCTGCTATATGGGACTGCAGCAGAGGTGAGAGCATTGCAGAAACGGCGGCAAGGTATGGTATTTACTTCTCCCCCGGAGATCATGAGAGAATTCCCGGGTGGATGCAAGTGCATTATAGGTTACAATTCGACGAAAACGGTTATGCACGAATGTATGTGTTTGATAACTGCAAGGCGTTTATACGTACCATGCCGCTGATGATGTTCTCAGAGACACATCCGGAAGACCTTGACACAAAGCTTGAAGACCATTGTCCCGATGAAGTGCGCTACATGTGCATGTCAAAGCCTATTAAACCTATCATAAGACAGGAACCGAGACAGATAATCTCAGACCCTCTCAATCAATTTGCAAAACATTAAATGCTAATGGAGGCATAATGAATACAGATGTAAAAGCTCCTGAAGCTACGGCTGCAGCAACAATACAGCCTATAGGCAGTGAGCAATTAAAGAAGTTTACAATGATTCTTGAAAAGTATAAAGCAGGAAAATCACAGACAGAGCAGCGTATTCTCGCCTCTGAAAATTGGTGGAAGCTCCGCAACACTTCAGAAGAATCGAAAACAACGAATATAGGTAAAGACGGAAGCTTCAAGAGTGTTTCCGGTTGGCTGCATAATGTCATTGTATCCAAACATGCTGACGCTATGGATGCATGTCCGGAACCTAACATCCTGCCGAGGGAAGTTGGAGACAGAGCAGAAGCACGTATATTGTCCGCAATCATCCCTTGTATCCTTGAACAGAACAGCTTTGATCAGACATATAGTGATGCCATGTGGCAGAAGCTGAAGACCGGTACCGGAGTATATAAAGTGGTATGGGATAAAGGCAAGCTTAACGGGCTTGGCGATATCAATATAGAGCGTGTTAATCTTCTCAACATATATTGGGAACCCGGTGTTACTGATATACAGAAGTCACGGTATTTCTTCCATGCTGAGCTTTGCGACAAGGACGTGCTTGAACAGCGCTATCCGGAGTTGGAAGGCAAGCTCAAAGGAAAGACCTTCATGAGCACTAAATTCCTTTATGACGATAGTGTTGATACAGAGAATAAGCATACTGTCATTGAGGTTTATTACCATAAGTACATACAGGGCAAAGAGACACTGCAGTATGTTAAGTATGTCAATGACGTTGTTCTGTTCGCCACGGAAAACGATCCTGAGTTTTCCATGCGTGGCTTATACGATCATGGCAGATATCCTTATGAATTTGATCCTTTGTTCCCTATAGAGGGTTCTCCTTGCGGATATGGTTATATCGATCTCTGCAAAAATCCGCAGACGGAAATAGACCTGCTTAAAACAAGCTTTGTCAAGAACGCTATGGTAGGCTCTACACCGAGATACTTTTCAAGAGTTGACGGTGCGATAAATGTGAGCGAATTTCTTGACCTTTCCAATTCTATAGTAGCCGTCAACGGCAACTTAGGAGAAGACAGCATAAGGCGTATTGAGCATGATACATTGGACGGTGTCTATGTAAATGTGCTTGATAGGACCATTCAGGAGCTTAGAGAGACTTCCGGTAACACGGAGACATCTACCGGTAATACAAGCTCCGGTGTAACGGCTGCTTCTGCAATAGCTGCACTCCAAGAGGCAAGCGGAAAGGGAAGCAGAGACAGTACACAAGGCACATACAGGACCTATTCCAACATTGTAAATCTTTGTATAGAGCTTATCAGACAGTTTTACAATCTTCCGAGAAAGTTCCGCATTGTTGGCGAATATGGCATGGAGCAGTATGTTAAATATAGCAACGAGGGCATACAGCCGCAGCACCAAGGTAATGACTTCGGTAATGATATGGGATATCGTCTCCCCGTGTTTGATATAAAGGTTACAGCCCAAAAGAAGAATGTATATACAAAGGTAGCGCAGAATGAGCTTTCCTTGAATTTCTTCAAGATGGGATTCTTCAACCCTCAAATGACAGACCAAGCGCTTATGTGCCTTGAACTCATGGATTTTGACAGTAAAGACACGGTAATGCAGAAGGTAGCACAGAACGGTACCATGTGGCAGAAGCTTATACAGTATATGCAGATGTCCTTGATGTTAGCACAGATGGCACGTCCTGATATGGTTCCCGGTATAAGTCAGGATATCATGGGTACTATGGGCGTATCTGCTGCACCCATGGCAAACAATGTAAGCTTACCCGATAGCGAAAACATATCAGGCAAGAAAGAGCCTGCCAATGTAGCAAGGGCAAAGCAGAGATCAGCAGATGCTTCACAGCCTGAGAGTGGCGCAGTAAAGGAGACAAAGAAATGATAACCGTTGTATATAACCGAACAAGGCATACGTTAACAATGGAAGGTCATGCACAGTCAGGAGAACCCGGACACGATCTTGTATGCGCTTCCGCTTCAATACTTGCATATACGCTTGCTTCCTCTGTCAGTAACATGGCAGAGGCAGATCAGGTAAAAGAACCCGTGTTGAAGCTTAATAAAGGAGAGGCAAGAGTGAGCTGTAAGCCTCGCACACGATTTACAGCCTCAGTAACGCTTATATTTGATTCGATATGCGCAGGATTTGAGCTTTTAGCAGCCAATTATCCTGAAAACATATCGTATCAGTTAAGAATATAGGATTCGCCAACCTAATTGGCAGATTACATCGGAGGATTTACTCATGAAAAAAGAAAAATGGCTTAATCTGCAGCTTTTTGCCGGCGAGGGTGCCGGTGGTGAAGGCGGTGGAGAAGGAGCCGCAACGGGCGCTAATAACAATACTGTTGACGCCGGACAGCAAAGACTGTTGGAACTTGGTGTTCCACCGGAAAAATTACGCAAACGGGCGAAAAGTGCCCCTGCAGTAGCTTCAGAGGGAGCAAAAGCACCTACTGAACCTACACAGCAGACCACAAAGAAGCAGGACGCCGCTGCTGACACCAAGACAGAGGAAAAAAAGACGGAAAATCCTGCACGTATGAGTTGGGATGAGATAATGGCTGATCCTGAATACAACAAACAGATGCAGTCAGTTGTCCAATCTCGTCTTAAAACTGCCAAAAATGCTGAAGAAAACCTTGGAAAGCTTGCACCGGCTCTTGAAGTGCTTGCGAAAAAGCATAACTTAGATCCTGCTAACATGGACTATGACGCTCTCGCCAAGGCTATATTCAATGACGGTGATTATTACGAAGAACAAGCCCTTAAAATGGGTGTTCCCGTTGAAACCGCAAAGAAGATTGAACAGCAGCAGATAGAACAGCAGATACAGCAGAGAACAGAAGCACGTACTCTTGAACAGCAGAAGATACAGCAGCACATTCAGAAGCTTGAACAGCAGGGCGAAGCGCTTAAAAAGGTATTCCCCTCTTTTGACTTACGTACTGAGCTGCAGAATCCTGCTTTTGCACGTATGACTTCTCCCAATGTTGGTATATCTGTAGAGGACGCATATTATGCAGTGCACCGTAATGAGATACAGCAGGCTTCCATGCAGGCTACAGCACAGAAAACCGCTGAAAAGATTTCAAATGCGATCCAATCAGGCAGCAGACGTCCCGATGAAAACGGCACATCCGGTCAAGCACCTTCTGTCACATCATTTGATTACAGCAAAGCAAGCAGAGATCAGAGAGAAGCGCTTAAAAGGCGTATCCGTGAAGCCTCTGCACGTGGGGAGAAACTGTATCCCGGACAGTAACGGTGAACAATTCTCCTCGATATAAGGAAGGAGAAATAAATGAAAAATCTTAATTTTATCAGACTTGTTGTAAACCTTCAGCTTTTCGCTGAAGCAGGTACACTTGTGAACGCTACCGGCAACTATGTTAATGCTTACACAGGCGAAACTACCGCATTTAGTGGCGTTAACACTCTTGCAGGTGAACTCAAAACATTCTATGATACGGAGCTTCTTGAAAATGCACGTGTCGAAATGTTCTATGCTCAGTTTGCTAAGAAGCAGAATCTTCCTGCAAACAGAGGTACTACCATTGAATGGAGAAAGTGGAATACCTTTGCAAAGGCTTCCAAGCTTCAGGAAGGTGTTATTCCTACCGGTCAGAAGTTCGGTATGAGCTCCAAGACCGGCTCTATAGATCAGTACGGTACATATGCAACTATCACCGACAAACTTGAACTCAGAGCATACGATGATGTTATCCTCGGTGCAACGGAGGAAATGGGTGCTTCTGCTGCCGAAACACAGGAAACACTTATTAGAGACGCACTTCTCGTAAATACAAACGTCCTGTACTGCGACAACATCACTCTCGCAACAGGCGCAGTTGCCGGCACTCCCACAAGCCCCGCAACAATGGAAGCAAGCGCTACGGTTATGAGCCTGCTCACTCCCGATATGGTCGCAAGGGCAATCACAAAGATGAAGAAAGACCGTGTACCTACCATTAACGGTAAGTATTATGCGGTTATTCATCCCTCTGTTGCTTATGACCTTAGAAAGAGCAAGGAATGGATAGAGGCTCATAAGTATGCTAAGCCCGAAGAGATATTCAACGGCGAAATCGGCGAGCTTCACGGCTGCCGTTTCATAGAGAACGTATTCGCTCCTATTCTTGGTGGCGCTGACTATCAGAATAAGGCTACTACTGTTACCTATGCTACTTACTTCTTCGGTAAGGACGCATTTGGTATCATAGATCCCGAAGGCGGTGCTTTGGAGATGATCATCAAGGATAAGAGTCAGGCAGGCGGTCCTTTGAATCAGTTCTCTACAATAGGTTACAAGTTTGAAACCAACGGAGCTACAATTCTTTACCCTGAAAGAACACTCAGAGTAATGTCTTGTTCCAGCTTCAGCGCAACAGACGAAGCTAACTAAGTAAGCATTAAATAATGGGGGCAAGGTACAAAGCCCTGCCCCTTATATTCCATAAGGAGGAATTATGGCAGAAAAACAGACAAACACACAGCCTGCAGCAGCAGAGGAACGTGTAGAAATATATATACCCAAGGGCGCTGCGAATGAAGATCCCAACCTTTTCGTAAGCGTGAACGGTGTTAATTACCTTCTTCCGAAGGGTAAAACATCTAATGTACCCAAGCATATTGCCGATGAAATCAAAAGGTCTATGAGAGCTCAGGAAATAATGGATGAGCACGTGGATCAGATGAAAGAAGCGGCAAAAGGCTAAATAGAAACACAGAACCGGAGGAGCAGACAGCTCCTCTTTTTTAGAATGGGGGATATTATGACAATAATTGAAGCTATAAACTTGATAGACAGGAAGAAGCCAAACACATATGAACAGTCGGAAAAAGTAAGGTGGCTTTCCACTTTGGACGGTCTTGTTAAGAGAACGATCATAGATAATCATGAAGGCGCTGAGGATATAGAGTTTACCGGATATGATGATACAACGGATGTCATGTCAGAACTCCTTGTCCCTGCTCCTTATGATGAAATTTACCTTTTCTATCTTGAATCCAAGATAGATTATTACAACGGTGAATACAACAAGTACAACAATAGCGTAACAATGTATAACAATGCCTATACGGAATATGCGAACTATTATAACCGTTCAAATATGCCTAAAAACAAAGGGAGATTTTTATTTTAACGGAGGGTGCTTATGAAATATCCTACACTTAATCAACAGCAGAGTACAAGAGAAATGATAGATATTTTCAAAGGGTATAATCACAATCTCCGCATAGGTACCGGAGAGTTTTACGACATGCAGAATCTTACCTCTGCCGATTATCCCGTCCTTTCTCCTCGGTGTAAACGTGGAATATATGCAGAGCCGGACCATGCACAGGGGCTTATATCCAAGGATTCCCTCTGCTATGTAGACGGTACGGACTTTGTTATAGGCGAAGATCGCATTCCTTTGAACCTCTCTATAGATGATACTCCCAAAAACCTTATATCAATGGGCGCTTATGTGATTATCATGCCCGATAAAAAGTACGTCAATACGGCTGACTTGACAGATTACGGCGACATAGAAGCCTCTGTTACAACAGATACTATTGTTACATTCTCCTTGTGTAAAAATGACGGTAGCGGTTACGAGAGTATTACGTCGCAGGACTATGAGCCTTCAAATCCTGCAAATATGGCGTTGTGGATAGATACCTCAACAACGCCTCACACCATGAAGCAGTATTCTTCCACTACCGGCACATGGGTAACTATAGCGACTACATACATAAAGATAGCTGCAACGGGTATAGGTAAGCCTTTCTTGGCTGATGATGGCGTTACAATTTCCGGTGTAGAAGATAGCGCCCTTGCTGACCTTAACAGCACAATGATTATTTGGGATCGTGGGGATGATTATATTATCGTTACCGGTATTATAAATAAGGTGATAAGACAGGTAGTACCTATTACCGTCACAAGACGTATGCCGAATATGGATTACATGACGGAATCCGGAAACCGCTTATGGGGCTGCAGATACGGCACAGACATTCACGGAAATATAGTTAATGAAATTTATGCTTCAAAGCTCGGTGACTTCAAGAATTGGAACAGTTTCATGGGCATAAGCACAGACAGCTATGCCGCTACGGTAGGTACAGACGGACAATTCACCGGAGCTATAACGCACTTAGGACATCCTCTCTTCTTTAAGGAAACGTGCGTGCATAAGGTATACGGTGACTTTCCGAGTCAATATCGTATACAGGATACAGCCTGCAGAGGCGTTCAGAGTGGCTGCTCCAAGAGCCTTGCTATAGTAAACGAAGTGCTTTACTACAAGTCAAGATATGCGGTATGCTCCTATGACGGTTCTCTCCCGGTGGAAATGTCCGCAGCTCTCGGAGATATATCATATAGTGACGCTACAGCCGGAGCTTCGGGCAACAAATACTATATATCCATGAAGGATGCTTCCGAAAAGTATCATTTGTTTGTCTTTGACACATCAAAAGGTATGTGGCATAAGGAAGACAATGTTCATGTAAAAGACTTCTGCTCCTGCCGTGGTGACTTATTCTTCATAGATTACGAGGATAAAAAGATAAAGTCAATCAACGGTAACGGTACAGAAGAACCCGGCGCTGTTAAATGGATAGCGGAAACAGGGCTTATAGGTACCGATTCACCCGATAAAAAGTACATTTCACGTATTGATATACGAATGTCTCTTGATATCGGTTCAATGGTTGATGTGTATGTTCAGTATGATTCTATGGGAGCGTGGGAACATCTCTTTGTAATGATGGGTACCAACCTTAGAAGCTTTTCTGTTCCCATCCGTCCAAGGCGCTGCGATCATCTGAAGTTGAAGATAGAGGGCAAGGGCGAAGCAAAGATATATTCCATTTGCAAAACAATAGAGCAAGGAAGTGATATTTAATGGGAATTGAGATAAGATTACCGAATATTACGGGATATACGGAAAAAGAACAGCTTGCACAGATAAAGAGCTATTTATATCAGTTTGCACAGCAGATGCAGTTTGCCCTTGATAGCTTGGAAGCTTCTTCCGGTGCCTCTGTTGGCGGTAATAATGCAGCATTATCCACCGATGCCCTTACTGCGTTCAACGCCTTAAAGCCTTTTATTATAAGGTCAAATGATATCGTTAACGCCTATTGCGATAAAATCAGTACTCGCATGGATGAAAAATACAGCCTCGAAGATATGAACGATCATATCCGGGCAGGGCTTTTGTACCATACCGATGAAGATATTCCGGTATACGGTATTGAGGTCGGAGAGACACAGAAGATAGACGGCGAAGAGGTATTCAAGAAATATGCCCGATTTACTGCCGATAGAACATCATTTTATGATTCCGAGGGCGAGGAAGCGGCATATATCATTGATGAAGAAATGTATATAAATAAGCCTCTCAAAGTGAAAAGCATAAACGGTGTGCGTATGCTGACAAAAGGTGTTTCAGAATCTGCAGAGCTTGACATCAAATCAATGTTTGCTGACTTCTCCGGAGAGGGTAATGCGAGACAGACATTCTTTATCTTTGGAAACGCTAACAACACACTTGTTTATGGAGCTGCAAAGATAGCTGATAACGGTACAACACAATGGGAAGGTACTGACGGTGTGACCTTGCAGACTAAACCCGAAGGTATATTGACAGTTGTATTGCCTGATATATCCAATGACATATTCACGGTCATATCAGGTAATGATTTTTCCCTTGATGCGTTAGGTTACATTTAAAAAGCGTTTTGGGTATTATATATGATATAAAACACAGGAGGATAAATATATGGCAACATACACAGGAGCGCTGCGGAAGGGTGCCAAGGGTGATGAAGTTAAAAAGCTTCAGCAAGCCCTTGTCAGCGCCGGTTATGATATAGGCTCATCGGGTGTGGATGGCAGCTACGGTCCGGCAACACAAGCGGCAATCACGAAATATCAAAAAGATAAAGGCTTACTTGTAGACGGTGTAGCAGGAAGACAGACACAGGGCGCATTGTTCAGCGGTGCTGCCACCAATACACCAACTACAAGCAACAACACACCAACCAATACAAAGCCTACAACAACGGCACCGGCACAGTCACAGCCCTCAACACCTTCGGCTACAAATCCCGAATACACTTACGATGCCGCAAGTGACGCAGCATATCAGCAAGCCCTTGCAGCCTTACAGCAGGCTTCAAAAGCTGTTCCTACTTATGCAGGCACTTACGATACACAGCTTGAAGAACTCTATAACAAGATAGTGAATAGAGATCAGTTTAAGTATGACGTAAACGGTGACGCACTTTATCAACAGTATGCACAGCAATATTCACAGAATGGCAAAATGGCTATGCGTGATACTATTGGGCAGGCTTCAGCTATGACCGGTGGATATGGTAATTCCTATGCCACTACTGCAGGAAATCAGGCGTATAACGCTTATATGCAGGATCTCAATGCTGTAATTCCCGAATTGTACGGTATGGCGCTTGATAGATACAATCAAGAGGGCGATCAGCTCATGCAAGAATATGCTATGCTCGGTGACATGGCTGACGATGAATACGGTAAATACATGGACTCTCTCAATCAGTATTGGCAGAATGTTTCTCTCCTTAAAGATGAAGCCGATACCGCATATAACAGAGGTCGTGATAATTGGTATACAGCACAGCAGCTCAGCATTGACGCAGATGAACGTGCATATCAGAGAGAGCTTGACAGATATAATCAGAATAAGTACGAAAATGAAACAGCGTATAACAGACAGAATGATTCCTATGATAAGCTCGTTAACCTTATCACTTCTACCGGCTATACTCCTTCTGCTTCAGAACTCAAAGCGGCGGGTATGAGCTCCGGCGAGGCTCAGTCTTATGCTAATTATTATAAGAATCAGCAGAGCAAGGGTGACGGCTCAGGCGGTGGCGGTGGTAATGGTACCGGCAACGGCGGCACATACGATAACGGTTCTCTCAAACCGGAACAGGTGAAAGAATTACAAGCTGCTCTTGGTGTTACTGCTGACGGTCTGTATGGCGCTAACACACAAGCTGCAGCAGGAGGTCTTTCCGCAGAGGAAGCATATCAGCAGTTTGTCTTGGGTGGAGCTGAAAAGCCCGAAGATTATTCCGGTTGGGACGCAGGTGATTGGGAAGGCTACTTCGCTACAATTCGTAATACAGAGGGCAAGAGTGCGGCAGCGGAAGAACTTAGCCGTATGACTAAAGCCGGTCTTATTCCTAAAAACATGCTGAGTTATGCAGGCATTGGAGCTCGTGGCAGTTTGGGACATTAAATAACGGAGGTAATGTATGAGCAGCGTACAGGAAGCACTTGAAAAAAGAAAGAAAAAGCAAAATTCTGTTTATCAAGAGAGAAAAAACAGGGTTGATTCTGCTGTTGAAGCTTATAAAAAGAGAAAGCAGATAAGCAGTCAGAAAGCCGTTACCGACATAAGCAATAGAATCAATTCTGAGATTGAAGCTATAAAAAGCGTTTCTTCGCCTTCTTGGGGTTCGGGAACACTTAATAAAACGTTGGAATCTACAAGAAGCAGCAGATTGAACATTGAAAAGCTTCAAAGAGAGGTCGAATCATACAAGAATTATTTTGATGAAGAGACATATAATTCTCTTTCTTCTACCGTCACAGGGTTAAAAGACAGCTATAATTCATTTTTGACGAATGCCGAAGTAATGGATCAGTTTGATTCCGAAGATTCCTATAAAAAATGGTATGGTGAATATAGCAAGCGTCAGGAAGAAAGAAAATGGATTCAGAGTCAGGATGATTTTGAAACCAACAAAGGCTACGTCAGCACAAAGAAAGATGATGTGTGGAGTAAGATGACGGCAAAATACGGCTTGAATTATGGCGATCTTACTTATGAATACATAAACAATCAGAATAATCTCCGTGATGAAATCAAATCTAAATACAGAGCATACAGCAGCGATAATATGTTTGCTGAGGAAGAATCCGATTATGAACAGAAAGGCTATGACTTTCTCACGGATGAAGAAATCAGCATTTATAATTACTACTACAATAAGTACGGTAAGGAAAGAGCGCAGAAATTTGTTGATTCATTAGAAGATGAACTTGTGCAGAGAAAAGCAGGCAAAGAATTTGAAGCGATAGAGGGTAATACTTTAGCTGAAATATTCTACGGTGCTTATGCAGGCGGTCAGCAATTCAGACAGGGCTTAGAGAATGTAGGAAGCA
>JAZRHF010000005.1:0-21264 GCA_045644565.1 Clostridia bacterium
ACACCTCACCACCGCCTACGGCGGAGCCTCCCCTTGAGGGGAAGCCTTTGAACAGTTATATCATGGAAGGTGAAAGAGTTATGAAAGTTGTGAAAATACTATTATTGATTATTGTGATTTGGAACGTTTTCGCTGTGACAAGTGCTTTTGTGCTTGATGAAAATGATCCATATTATGCGGTTCAGCAGCAAGAACACGAACTGACGGAGGATGAATTAATTGCTGTATGCCCTGATGCTTTAATTTCGGAATCAGATAAAAAATTTCTATTGTCGGTTTTAAATGATACTGCGGTTGTTGACAAAATTCCTGGCAAATATGGTGATGTTCTATGGCTTTCGGAGAATGATTGCAGTCGCATTATAGACCTATATAAAGATGCACCTACAGATATATGCCGGATTAGTGTTTCTCAATCAAACAATCATTCATCTACATATATAAGTGTCGAGTTTTATGAAACTGAGGATGACAAAGGAAGTTCACCGTCTACTGCGTATCCCTGCCTTTATCTTGAGCTTACAGCTACCGACCATTCTGACTATTTCTATAGAAAAGAGGTTTTTAGTTACTCATTAAAGGTACCATATAATAGAATCGGAACATCAAGTTGGGTTGGCCCGGATGCAACATATCATAGATATAGCTGTGACACATCACCGTACGTAACCCCTTTTGAGCACCAAGAAAAAATATTGACGCCTATGAAACACCGTCATTTGTATCTAAGATACTTTGGTTGGTTTGAAGCTATGATGTCTGTTTAATACTAATCTTCAAATAAAAGCTTATCTTTGGAAATGTAAAAAAATTAAAGATTTAAGGCGAAGATGACAAAAAAACAAAGGAAATGGCATTTTGATTGTGATATACTTAAACTACACAATGAAAAAGGAGTGGGTTGAATGAAAGAAACAGTTAAATTTGCAGCATTGGCAGACTTTCATCAGGCTATGTTTCCTGACAGGGCAGAAAATATGCTTGTTCAGTTTATAGAAGCGGTTAAAAAAGAAAAGGTTGATTTTGTTATTGACCTTGGAGACTTTGCGTTTCCGCTTCCTGCAAACGATATTCCTGTAGAAAACAGCAAATCTCTTATAGATAAATTCAATTCAGCATTTGATGTTCCTGTTTATCACGTACTCGGTAATCACGAATGTGATTATTTCACCAAGAAGGAAAGCCTTGATTTTCACGGCTTCGGCACAGAAGGAACTTATTACTCCTTCGATGCAGAGCCCTTCCACTTTGTGGTGCTGGATGCTAACTTTATGAAACTTCCTGAAGGTTATGTTGCATACGAAAACAGAAACTATTATAAATGGTCATACGAAAATCCTCCGGTAATTCCTTACATTCCGGACTATGAACTTGAGTGGCTCCGTGAGGATTTGGCGAAGGCAAAATATCCTACGGTACTTTTTTCCCATCAGCGTTTGTCTCCCGGATATTTTAACTCCGGCATCAGAAACCGTGACGAATTTCTTGACGTAATAAATTCTGCACCCAACAAAGTGGCGCTTTCAATCAACGGACATGAGCACGTTGACTATGTGGAAAAAATAGACAATATGTGGTACTACAGCCTGATAAGCGGAAGCAATATGTATGCAGGATCAAAATATTCACCTACGGTATGCCAGTATTCAAAGACTCAGTACGGCATTATAACATTGGATGCAAAAGGTGCTTATGTTAAGAAAACCGAAGGGGAATATATAGGACCTTCGCCGGTTGATATCGGTTATCCCCATGGCGAAAGGTATTTACCCTATGTTACCGAAAAATATCTTGAATTTTGAAAGTGAGGAAGAAAAATGAGTAAACAGGTAAAATTTGCGGCATTGGCAGACTTTCATCAGGCTATGTTTCCTGATAAAGCGGAAGAAATGCTTGATCAGTTTATAGAAGCGGTAAAGAGGGAAAAGGTTGATTTCGTAGTTGACCTTGGTGACTTTGCATTTCCGCTTCCCGCAAACGACATTCCGGTAGAAAACAGTAAGCCTTTAATCGATAAATTCAATTCAGCTTTCGATGTTCCTTTATACCATGTGCTGGGTAATCATGAGTGTGACTACTTCACAAAGGAAGAAAGTCTCAAATTCCACGGTTTCGGCACAGAGGGAACCTATTATTCTTTTGACGTAGAACCCTTCCACTTTGTAGTGCTTGACGCAAACTTTATGAAGCTTGAAGAAGGCTATGTTGCATACGAAAACAGAAACTATTACAAGCACTCCTATAAAAAGCCTCCTGTAATTCCTTATATTCCGGATTATGAGCTTGAATGGTTAAAAGAAGATCTTGCGAAGGCAAAGTATCCCACGGTTCTTTTCTCGCATCAGCACCTTGTAAACGATGTTTTCGGTTTCGGAATACAGAATTACGATGAGCTTAAAGAGGTTATGGACTCTGCTCCCAACAAGGTAGTGCTTTCCGTAAACGGACATGAACACGTAGACTTCGCTCATAAGTATGACGGCAGATGGTTCTACAGCTTAATGAGCGGAACGAATATGTTTATGGGTACAAAGCATCCTTCCAAAGGAAAATACACCGAAGAATATATGAAGTCTCTTCCGTGCATACATCAGGTTGCTCCTTATTCAAAGACACAGTACGGTATATTTACTCTGGATGAAAAGGGTGCACACGTTGCAAAAACCGAAGGAGAGTTTGTCGGAAAAACTCCTGTTGAGTGGGGATATCCCGAAGGGGAGAGATTCCTTCCTTACGTTACCGAAAAATATTTTGAATTCTAAAAAAATAAGGACATCCTTGGCGGGTGTCCGTATTTTTTTGCATATATTGTGAATAAAATAAGAAATCCAAGGGAAAAATACCGCTTTTATCACTTGACAAATACATTACAAATTGCTATAATAAAGTGATGCATAATGTAAAGTTAACAAAAAACATCAAATATATATTCTAAGGAGGAATTGTCTTATGGCAAGAAAAATGAAGACTATGGACGGTAACAACGCTGCCGCTTGGGCGTCTTATGCGTTTACCGACGTAGCCGCAATCTATCCTATTACTCCTTCTTCTGTTATGGCTGAAGTAACAGACGAATGGGCAGTAGAAGAAAGAAAGAACATTTTCGGACAGCCTGTAAAGGTAGTTGAAATGCAGTCCGAAGCAGGCGCAGCAGGTGCTGTTCATGGTTCTCTCGGAGCAGGTGCTCTCACTACAACTTATACAGCTTCTCAGGGTCTTCTTCTTATGATCCCCAATATGTATAAGATGGCAGGTGAATTGCTTCCCTCTGTTATCCACGTAAGCGCAAGATGCGTAGCTTCTCACGCTCTTAACATCTTCGGTGACCACTCCGACGTTATGGCATGCCGTCAGACCGGTTATGCTATGCTTTGCTCCAACAGCCCCCAGGAAGTTATGGACTTAGGTGCTGTTGCTCACCTTGCAGCAATCAAGGGAAGAATTCCTTTCCTTCACTTCTTCGACGGTTTCAGAACTTCTCACGAAATCGACAAGATTGAAGTATGGGATTATGAAGATCTTAAAGAAATGGTTGACATGGACGCTGTTCAGGAATTCAGAAACGGTTCTCTTAACCCTGAGCATCCCGTTTTAAGAGGTTCTGCTCAGAACCCCGACATCTTCTTCCAGAACAGAGAAGCATGTAACAAATATTATGACAACGTTCCCGCTGTTGTAGAAGAATACCTTGAAAAGGTAAACGCTAAGATCGGCACAAACTACGGTCTTGTAAACTACTATGGTGCTCCCGATGCTGAAAAGGTATTGGTTGCTATGGGTTCTGTTTGCGAAACAATCGAAGAAACAGTTGACTACCTTACAGCAAAGGGCGAAAAGGTTGGTCTTATTAAGATTCATTTATACAGACCTTTCCCTGTTGAAGCATTCTTAAAGGCAGTTCCTGCAACTTGTAAGAAGATTGCAGTTCTTGACAGAACAAAGGAACCCGGTTCTATCGGTGAACCCTTATACCTTGATGTTTGCGCTTGCTACAACGGCATGACAAACATTCCTATGATCATCGGCGGAAGATACGGTCTTGGTTCTAAGGACACAGTTCCCGCTGACATCATTGCAGCTTACAGAAATCTCGATGCTGAAAAACCCGTTAAGGGCTTCACACTTGCAATCGAAGACGACGTAACAAATCTTTCTCTTGCAAGAGTTGAAAACCCCGACACATCTGCAGAAGGCAACACTTCCTGTAAGTTCTGGGGTCTTGGTTCCGACGGTACAGTTGGTGCTAACAAGAACTCTATCAAGATTATCGGTGACCACACAGACCTCTTCGCTCAGGCATATTTCTCATATGACTCCAAGAAGTCCGGCGGTATCACAGTTTCTCACTTGAGATTCGGTAAGAAGCCCATTAAGTCCACTTACCTTATCAACAAGGCAAACTTCGTTGCTTGTCACAATCCTTCTTATGTTGACAAGTATGACATGGTAGAAGACTTAGTACCCGGCGGAAGCTTCCTTCTTAACTGTGCATGGGATGTTGAAGAACTTTCTAAGAGACTTCCCGGCAAGATGAAGAAGTTCATCGCTGAAAACGACATTAAATTCTACACAATCGATGCTATCGGTATCGCAAAGGAACTTGGTCTTGGTAACAAGACTTCTATCGTACTTCAGTCCGCATTCTTCAAGATTGCTAACGTAATTCCCTTCGAGGATGCTGTTGGCTACATGAAGGACGCTGTTGTTAAGTCTTTCGGCGCTAAGGGTGAAAAGATCGTTAATATGAACCACGCTGCAATTGCAGAAGGCGAAAAGAATATTAAGAAGATCGAAGTTCCCGCTGACTGGAAGAATGCAACAGACGAAGCTAAGACAGAAGTTGAACTTCCCGATTTCGTTAAGAACATCCAGATGCCCTGTAACGCACAGGCAGGTGACAAGCTTCCCGTATCTACATTCATGGGTATGGTTGACGGTCATATGCCTCAGGGTAGCGCTGCTTACGAAAAGAGAGGTATCGCTGTTGATGTTCCTGTTTGGGATAACACCAAGTGTATCCAGTGTAACCAGTGTTCTGTAGCTTGTCCTCATGCTGTAATCCGTCCTATTGCTCTTAATGCTGACGAAGTTGCAAAGGCTCCTGCTAACCTTAAGCATAAGCCCATGACTGGCAAGAAGGAATATGAATTCACAATGGCTATCTCTATCCTTGACTGTTCCGGATGCGGAAACTGCGCAAAGGTTTGTCCCGAAAAGGTACAGGCTCTTACAATGGCTCCCATCGATACACAGAGAGATCAGCAGGCATGCTTCGATTATGCAGTTAACGAAGTTACAACTAAGGAAGATCTCTTAGAGCTTCCTCTTAACGTAAAGAACTCTCAGTTCCGTCAGCCTCTCCTTGAATTCTCCGGCGCTTGCGCAGGCTGCGGTGAAACGCCCTATGCAAAGCTTATCACTCAGATTTGCGGTGACAGAGCTTATATCTCTAACGCAACAGGGTGTTCTTCTATCTGGGGTGGTAGTGCTCCTTCTACTCCTTATACAACAAACTACAAGGGTCACGGTCCCGCTTGGGCTAACTCCTTGTTCGAAGATAACGCTGAACACGGTTTAGGTATGGCAGTTGCTAACAAGCAGCTTCGTACAAGACTCGCTGAACAGGTTAAGTCTATTGACAATGCGGCAGTTAAGGAAGCAGCTGAAGGCTGGTTCGCTACATTTGAAGATGGCGATGCAAACGGTGCAGCTACAGATAAGTTAATCGCAGCTCTTGAAGCTTGCGGAACACCTGAAGCTAATGCAATCCTTGTAAACAAGGAATTCCTTTCCAAGAAGGCTGTTTGGATCTTCGGTGGTGACGGTTGGGCATACGATATCGGTTTCGGTGGTCTTGACCACGTTATCGCTTCCGGTGAAGACGTAAACATCATGGTATTCGATACAGAAGTTTACTCCAACACAGGTGGTCAGGCTTCCAAGGCTACACCCACAGGTGCAGTTGCTCAGTTCGCTGCAGGCGGTAAGCCCATCACAAAGAAGAACCTTGCTGAAATCGCAATGTCTTACGGTTATGTATACGTTGCACAGATCGCTCTTGGTTACGATATGGCTCAGTCCGTAAAGGCAATCAAGGAAGCTGTAAGCTACAACGGTCCTTCTATCATCATCGGTTATGCTCCCTGTATCAACCACGGTATCAAGGGCGGTATGACAGATACTCAGAAGGTTATTAAGAATGCAGTTATGGCAGGTTACTGGCATACATTTAGATTCGACCCCAGACTTAAGGAAGAGGGTAAGGTTCCCTTCCAGATGGATTCCAAGGATCCTTCCATCTCTTACAGAGACTTTATCATGAACGAAGTTCGTTACAGTTCTCTTGCTCGTAAGTTCCCCGAAAAGGCAGAAGAACTCTTCGCAGAAGCAGAAAAGCAGGCTAAGGCTAAGTACGAACATTGGACAAAGTACGGTAAGCTCTACGAATAAGATTTATAAAAATAAAGTGTTTCGCAAGAAACACTTTATTTTTTGCCGTTGACAAAATCCGCAAGTTATGGCATAATAAATTAGTTATAAATTTGACAATCAGGAGAGATGGTATGATAAATAAAAGCATAAAGAAATTGGTTACATACGCCATTGAAAAAGAACTTATACAGCCGGAAGATAAAATTTACATAACAAATTTATTACTTTCCGAGCTTAAACTTTCCGAATATAACGAGCCTTCGGAAGAGTATTCGGATGTTGAACTAGAGGAAACTCTTAACGAAATATTAGATTATGCCACGGAAAACGGTATTATCGAAGACAGTATAGTTTACAGGGATTTATTTGACACAAAGCTTATGGGAATTTTAACCCCCAGACCTTCGGAAATTATAGGAAAGTTTAATTTGCTTAAAGAAAATGATCCTGAAAAAGCAACAGATTGGTTTTACAAGCTCAGTCAGGATTCAGACTATATAAGACGCTACAGAATTAAAAAAGACGTAAAATGGGTAACTGAAAGCAAGTACGGCGATATTGATATAACTATCAATCTTTCGAAGCCTGAAAAAGACCCCAAGGCGATAGCAGCGGCGAAATTGAAGAAGCAAAGCGGATACCCCAAGTGTCAGCTTTGCCGTGAAAGTGAAGGTTATGCCGGAAATGAAAACTTCCCTGCAAGACAAAACCACAGAATTATACCTATAACCGTAAATGATAAACCCTGGTGCTTCCAGTATTCGCCTTATGTGTACTATAACGAGCATTGTATAGTGTTCAATTCAGAACATACTCCGATGCAGATAAATTCTGATACATTCAGAAAGCTTCTTTCTTTCGTTAAGCAATATCCTCATTATTTTGTGGGTTCAAATGCGGATTTGCCCATTGTAGGAGGTTCTATATTAACACACGATCACTTCCAGGGCGGAAGATATGAATTTGCAATGGCGAAGGCGCCTGTTGAAGAAAAACTTACTTTTGAAGGCTTTTCCGATGTGGAAGCCGGCATCGTTGCCTGGCCTATGGCAACAATCCGTTTGAAAGCAACTGACACGGAAAGAATTTGTCTTCTTGCAGATAAAATTCTTGCATCTTGGAGAGGGTATACCGATGAAAAAGCGTTTATATTCGCAGAAACTGACGGAGAACCACATAATACAATTACTCCCATAGCGAGAATGAGAGAAGGTCTTTTTGAGCTTGATTTGGTTTTGAGAAACAACATCACAACAGAGGAACATCCTCTTGGATTGTATCATCCTCACGCCGAACTTCACAACATCAAAAAGGAAAATATCGGTCTTATTGAGGTTATGGGCCTTGCGGTACTTCCTGCAAGACTTAAAGAAGAACTTGCTTTAGTAGGGGAATATTTAGTTTCGGGAAAAGACTTGGCATCAAATGAAAAAACAGCCAAACATAAAGAATGGATTGAATCTTTTGCTTCAAATTATGAATTCGCAAAGGACAATGTTGATGACATAATAAAAGATGAAGTTGGCAAGGTTTTTGTTAAGGTTTTAGAACATGCCGGAGTATATAAGTGCGATAAAGAGGGAAGAGAAGCATTCAAACGCTTTACAAATTCAGTTAAATAACAGAAAAACGCATTGTTGTTTCACAATGCGTTTTTTGTTTAAAGTCTTACGGCAACGGGTTTTCTTTTTTCAAAATAATAATATTCTTTGAATCCTATGCTTTTAAGCATTTCTTTTGCTTCCTGAAAAGCATTTCCTACTGCATCAGGGGTATGGGCATCGCTCGCTAACGTGATTAATCTGCCACCTAAGTCATAGTACAGCCTCAAAAAATCAAAAGACGGCATATATTCACCATAAAATGAGCCGATTCCTGATGTGTTAACCTCAAGAGCAACACCTTTTTCTATAATCACAGAAAGAATTTCTTTTATTTTTTCCGTGAATTTTGTTGCATTCAGATTTCTTTTATATTTTCCGTTGACATACCTTAAAAGGCAGGTTAGATGCGCAAGCACATCGATATCGTCGCATTTGGCAATCAGTAAAACTTCTGACAAATATTTTTCAAAATATTCTTCTAAAAATTCTAAAGTAAATACAGAAAAATCTATTTGAGAAAAGAATGTGTCGATACCCTTATAAAGCGTTTGATGAACGGAACCTATCACAACATCGATATCAGGATGAGAAAGAATAACTTTTTCTTTTTCTGTTGCTTTGTATATTTCACCGAATTCTATTCCTTTCGATATTTTGAGCTTGTTTTTATATTTAGTTCTTGCCTCATCAACGTCGCGAAAACTTTTTTCTATCCTCTCAAATGATTTTGTTTCGTAAAAATCAGGAAAATCAACATGGTCTGTGATAGTAATGAGACTGATTCCTTTTTCTATGGCAGATTCGCAAAGTTCATCTATTTTCTGTTTACAATCATTAGAGTTATCGGTATGTGTATGGGTATCAAACATGAAAACGCCGCCTTTCCTATTCGGTCACTATATATTAGCACAATTTGATGTTTTTTTCAATACTCATTTAATTTTCGCCTTTATACATTCATTCCGATGATAATCGGAGAGATAAGACGATATTTGAGAGACTATAATGCCATAAGAGTAAGCCGCTCCGTAAGAGATTTGGCGTATAAGGTGATATCGGTAAGGGAAAGGCTTTCGAATGAAAAACAAACAGAGGTAACCATGGAGGATATCGCCAAGGTGCTTGAAGTGGATGTCAAGTCGGTTGAATCGGCTTTGGACGCTATTGCTGATCCTGTTTCTATTTTCGATCCGGTTTATCATGACGGAGGAGATGCGGTGTTTTTGATGGATCAGATATCTGACGAAAAAAACACCGACGAAAACTGGACAGAATCAATCGCTTTATCAGAAGCGATGAAGAAGCTTGGTGAAAGGGAAAAGAGAATTTTACTTTTGAGATTTTTCGAAGGAAAAACTCAAATGGAGGTTGCGGAGGAAGTGGGGATAAGCCAGGCGCAGGTATCAAGACTTGAAAAAAGTGCCATTGATACGATGAGGAAAAACATATGATTTTCCGAAAATAAATTGACAGTTTTTTAACACAAAGTTTTGCTTCGTTTTTATAAAATAAACTTTGACAAATTTTGTATTTTGTGGTACAATTAAAAAGCAGTATTTTGTTCAGTTTGAGGAGTAGACTATTATGTTTGGTGATTATAAAATTGAGAATGGACACCTTTGTATATCCGGTGCTGATACCGTGGCTCTTGCGAAAAAATACGGAACACCTCTTTATGTTATGAGTGAGGATGTTGTAAGAGCTTCTTGTCGTGAACTTAAAGGTGCACTCGATAAATATTACGATTCTTGCGGAATGATAACATACGCTTCAAAGGCTATGTGTATCAAAGAAATGTGCAGGATAGTTACATCGGAAGGTCTTGGTCTTGACTGTGTTTCCGGCGGAGAGCTTTTTACAGCAAAAGAAGCCGGGGTAGACATGAAAAAGGTACACTATCACGGCAATAATAAAACTGATGAAGAAATAAAGTACGGCCTTGCTTCAGGCGTGGGGAAATTTGTTGTTGACAGTAAAGAAGAGCTTGTTAAATTGAATGACTACGCAAAAGAAAAAGGTATAATACAGAAAATTCTTATAAGAGTTACACCCGGCGTAGATGCGCACACTCATGATTTTATAAAAACGGGGCAGATAGATTCAAAGTTTGGATTTGCAATCGAAACAGGAGCGGCAGAAGAAATAACTTTCTTTGCTTCAGAACTTGAAAACATTGAGTTATGCGGCTTTCATTGCCACATCGGATCTCAGATTTTCGAGAAAGAGCCTTTTGTCGAAACTGCGGAAATTATGCTTGATTTTATAAACAACATGGAAGAAAAACTGAAAACCTCCTATACAAACCTTGTTTTAGGCGGAGGTTTCGGAATCAAATATACGGATGATGATAATCCTCTTCCTTATGATGAAATATTAAAGCCTGTGCTTTGTTACATCAAGGAAAGAAGAATAAAAGAAGGCAAGGGCTTAATAAGGCTTGGTTTTGAGCCCGGAAGAAGCATTGCGGGGCCTGCAGGGGTTACTCTCTACACCGTTGGCAGCGTTAAAGATATTCCCGGAATTCGCACCTATGTTTCCGTTGACGGAGGCATGGCTGATAATCCTAGATACATTCTTTATCAGGCAAAATATGAGTTTTTGATAGCGAACAGAGCTGAACAGTCAAAAGATAAAAACGTAACTGTGTGCGGCAAATGTTGCGAATCAGGGGATATGCTTGGTGAAAATGTTCCGTTGGGTGATGTTTCTGAAGGAGATATACTTGCTGTTAAAGCGACAGGTGCGTACAACTATTCGATGGCCAGTAACTATAACAGAATCCCGCGTCCTCCTGTTGTGTTTGTTTCAAAGGGAGAGGACAGGTTGGCGGTTAAAAGAGAAACTTACGAAGATTTATTAAGACTTGATTTATAAGCTTTACTCTAAAGCTTTTAGGGGGTGTCAAAAACGGAAGAGGTAATTTTTAAAACTGAAGAATTCGAAGGTCCCCTTGATCTGCTTTTGCACCTTATCAGCAAAAACAAATTAAGTATTGTGGATGTTTCGCTTGCGAGAATTACGGACCAATATTTTTCTTATATAGAACAGTGGAAAGAAGAAAATATCGAATTTTCAAGTGAGTTTTTGGTCGTGGCATCAGAACTTTTGTATATAAAATCGAAATTCCTGCTCCCTCGTCATGAAGAGGTTGCGGAAGGCGAAGAGGATAGCGAGCAAAGCTTGTTGTTGCGACTTAAGGAGTATAAGCTCTTTAAGCATACGGCAACAAAAATCGGCGACAGACAGTTTGAATCAAAATATCTTTTCTTCCGTTTGGCAGAGCCTTTGAAGTTTAAGGCAAAACCTATGAATGAAATGCCAAAGGACAAACTTTTGACTGCACTTTTCGGTTTGGCTGAAAGAAAAGCATCTTTAAGGCCTCCCGGAAAGGAAAATCTCAAAGATGCAATTGTAAAAAAACCTGTCAGCATTTTCTCGAAGGTAAAAGATATTTTAAGAAACATCAAGAGGAAAACAAAGCTAAAGTACAAAGAACTCTTCAAAGGCACAAGAAGTGACAGAGTTGCTTCATTTCTTGCTCTTTTAGAACTTATAAAACTAAGTCGTGTTCAGTTTGACGGCGAAGGCGACGATATTACTATTACACATGTAAAGAGGTGAGAGCTTTGAACGAAAAAGAAAAACTTGCGGCTTTTGAAGCCATACTTTTTGCGTCGGGAGAAAGCGTTTCAAGAGAAGCTATAGCGGAATCCCTTGAAATCACGGAAGAAGAGGTTGAAACGCTATATTTATCCTTAAAAGATAAATATAATGACGGCGGAATAGCAGTAATAAAATTAGATACTGATTATCAGCTTACTACAAAAAAGGAATATTACGAATTTGTAAGAAGGGTGACGGAACCTAAGAGAAATACTCCTCTTTCCAATGCGGCACTCGAAGCTCTTTCGATCGTTGCATATAAACAACCTGTTACAAGAAGTCAGGTTGACTATATCAGAGGCGTAGACAGTTCCAGCTCCATGAGCAGACTTATAAATTGCGGTCTTATTGAAGCTATAGGGGTTTCTGATGCACCGGGAAGACCTTCTCTCTATGGTACGACAAAAGAATTCTTAAGAGTTTTCGGTCTTGAAAGCCTGGAAAATCTCCCTGATATCGGAGAACTTGAAAGAGAAATTGAACTTGAAGAAAGTGATCAGCTTACAATAGACACGGTTGAAACTGAGGAAGAATAAAGGTTGTGTTAATCTGATTATAGGAATTATTATAGCGGTTATATTCTTTTTATTCTTGATAGCAGCATTCATGCCTATTCGTATTATTTTAAGTTTTAAAGATAAAAAGGCTGATATTATAATATCGTACGGATTAGTCAAATATAACATTCCGCTATCAAAGAAAAAGAAAAAAACTGATGTTAAAACTAAAGAAAAGGCAAAGGATGCTGAAAACGATTCCGTTTCCGGATTCACAAAATTCTTTGCAATCTTGCAGGCGTTTTACGATACTTCTAAAGATATAAGACGAAGCATAACCGTTGAACGATTAAAAGCCGAGGCGTCTTATTGTTCGGGAGACGTTGCATTTACAGGTATGGCTGTAGGGCTCGCATACGCTGAAATATATAAGCTTATTGGTTTTTTAGCAAATATTTTCACAATCAGTTCGCCTGAAATTACTATAAAACCTGTTTACGAAGATAGTTCTTTTTTGAAAATCGAAGCTGAAAGCATAATAAAGACTAAAGCGGCACATATTATTTTCACAGGCATTAAATTTTATTCGAGATACAAAAAGGCTTTAAAAGAAAGGATTGATTAATTATGACACATCCCATTCAAGGCTTAATGGAAGCATCTATGAAAAACATCAAAGAGATGATAGATGTTAACACTATTATCGGAGAACCCGTTCATACAGCGGACGGTACAACTATCATACCTGTATCTAAGGTTGCATTCGGATTTGGAGCAGGTGGCTCTGATATTCCCGTGAAAGTATCAGCTACTGCCGAAAACCCCTTTGGAGGCGGCGTAGGAGCAGGCGTTTCAATCAAACCTGTAGGATTTTTGGTTGTAGGAGCAGAGCAGATTAAACTTTTGCCTATTGAAGCTGTACCCGCAGGTCCTGTGGACAAGCTTTTTGAACTTTTACCCAAAATGGTTGATAAGGTAAACGAGTTGATAAAAGACAATAAAGCAAAAAAAGAAGCAAGTACTGAACTTTGATAAATAAAAGTAAATAAACAATACCCCGGCTCATATAATGATTAGGCGGGGGGATTTGTTTGCGAAGAATTTTTATAATAACTCTCACAATTTTAATATTATTCTCAAACATTACGGTTAGGGCTTCCTTTGAACTTTCTGCAGAATCTGCAATTCTCATTGATTGTGAGACAGGCAGAATTATTTACGAGAAAAACAAGGATGCAAAAATGGCTATGGCAAGTACTACAAAAATCATCACAGCCATAACAGCCATAGAACATGGCAATCTTTCGGATGTGGTTACTGTTTCCGCAAATGCGGCTTTAACCGAAGGGTCTTCTGTTTGGCTTTCAGAAGGAGAAAAACTTACGCTTAATGACCTTCTATACGCTTTGATGCTCGAATCCGGAAACGATGCATCTGTTGCAATTGCTGAGCATATAGGAGGCAATGTGGAAGGTTTCTCTGAGTTAATGAACGCTGTTTGCCGAAAAGCAGGTGCAACATCAACTAATTGTGTAACTCCAAGCGGACTTGACGATGAGTTGCATTTCACCACCGCGCAGGACTTGGCGATGATAACGAGGTATGCAATGACCTCAGATACATTCAGAGAGATTGTTTCTACATATAAAACAACAATACCGTGGGAGGGTAATGAGTGGGACAGGACGTTGGTTAATCACAACAAAATGCTGACTCTTTACGAAGGGGCTGACGGAGTAAAAACCGGATATACCAAAAAGTCAGGAAGGTGTCTTGTTTCAAGTGCTGAGAAAGATGGCTGGAGAGTTATAGCGGTAACGTTAAATGCACCTGATGATTGGAATGACCACATAAAAATGCTTAATTTTGCATTTGATAATTTTAAGGAAAGCGAAAAACTCACGGAATGTGGTAAATCCATTGGGAAAATTACGGTTTCATCCTCAAAAAACGGGCATATAAATTATGGCTTTTCAGAAGAAATCAGTGTAAGGAAGCTATATGACGAAGAAAAGATAAAAATAAACATAAATGTACCTGATGAAATTAAAGCTCCGGTTTATAAAGGAGATATAGTAGGAAGCGCAGACTTGTATCTTAACGATATGTATTACCGAACTGTAGATCTGCTCTCTCTTGAAGATGCGGAAATATATGAAACATCCGATATTATTTTTGATAATTTTG
Source organism: Clostridia bacterium (assembly GCA_045644565.1). Lineage (GTDB taxonomy): Bacteria > Bacillota > Clostridia > CAKSNL01 > HGM11501 > HGM11501. The sequence goes on from JAZRHF010000005.1 coordinate 14,384, forward strand.
AAAAATTGTTAAAAACATTACTTTCACTTATGAGGTAGAATTTTATGATGCGGTTACAGAAATTTTTAGCTGTATGCGGAGTAGCATCCCGCAGAAAAGCGGAAGAAATAATTGCTTCAGGCAGAGTTTCCGTAAACGGAAAAACGATTACGGAAATGGGGTTTGTAGTTGATGAAGAAAAAGACAGCGTTATGCTTGACGGGGCTAAAGTTCGTCCCGAAGAGCGTAAGAGGTATATAATATTAAATAAGCCAAAGGGATATATCACAAGTATGGCAGATCAGTTTGACAGACCCGATATAACCACGCTTATTTCGGAAGTCAAAGAAAGAGTGTATCCTATCGGCAGACTTGATTATGATACTGAGGGACTTTTGATTTTGACTAACGACGGAGAGTTCGCAAACTCATTAGCCCATCCTAAGAAAAATATAGATAAAGTTTATATCGCTAAAATCAAGGGCGTTTTCAACGAGGAAATAGCTGATAAACTGAGAAGCGGCGTTATGGTAGATGGCAAAATGACTTCTCCTGCCAAGGTAACTGTATTCTCATGCGAGGGTAATGTTTCCGAAGTAAGAGTTGCTATACACGAAGGCAGAAATCGACAGGTAAGGAAAATGTTTGAAGCGGTTTCTTGCAGGGTTGTAGACTTAAAGAGAACGGCAATCGGAAACTTCATGCTCGGAAATCTGCCAAAAGGAGCATGGAGAGATTTTACCGAAGCAGAACTTAAATTAATTGAGAAGTATAAAAAATAAAATCTTTCGGGGGGATTAGGTTGTATAAGATACATCCGGTTGAAGAAAGAATTATAGCTGAAAGCATTTGGCCCGAGCTTTCGGAAAAAGAAATTTTGTTTGTAGTAAACGAAGAGGGCATATTTACAGGTAAATCTATATGCGAGATAAATGATGAAACTGTATATATAAAGTATCTTAAAGCACCTTATGATGATGCGAGAACACTGATGTTCCTCGGTATGTTAAGCTATGCTGAAAGAAGAGGGGTTAAAAAAGCGGTTTGCTTAAATGAAAAATTGAACGATTTGTGTGAGAAATACGGGTTTGACGAAAATTCATCAGTAAGCCTTGAGAATTTCTTCGCACCCGGTGCACATTGCACCCATTAATCAGTAAAAACTCTCCTTCGGTACATAACTTGGGAGATTTTTAATAAATCCTATTAATTTAATAAATATATTATAACAAACAGGGGGTATTACTTTTGGACAAGCTTCATGATTTAATCAATCGCAGAAATGCGGTGATGCAAGGATGCAAGAAGCCTGAAAACGGAAACTTGTCTGCCAGAGAAAGAATAGCTCGTCTTTTTGACGAAGGAAGCTTTATCGAAACAGACATTTTCTCCGGAAGAACAGAAACTGCTGCCGAGGGCGTTATCACAGGTTACGGTACTGTGGATTCCTCTTTGGTTTTCGTTTACGCTCAGGACGGTAACGCAGAAGGCGGAGGATTTGGATGCGAACAGGCTAAAAAGATTTGCAAGATAATAGATATGGCATTAAAAACAGGCGCGCCCATAGTTTCTTTGCTCGACTCTTGCGGAACAAGACTTGACGACGGAATAAATGCTCTTGCTTCAATGGGAGAAGTTTACGGAAGAAGCGCTAAAGCGTCAGGCTCTGTTCTTCAGATATCCGCTCTTTTCGGCACTTGTGCCGGCGGTGCATCTTTTGTTCCTGCAATGTCTGATTTTGTAATTATGACAGAAAAGAGCATGATGATGGTAAACGGTCCTGCAACATGCTCGGAAGACGGTAAAATTGTTACTGCAGAAGATATGTGCAGTGCGGAAATAAATGCAAAAATAAGCGGAAACGCTCATTTTGTAACAAAAAATGATGAGGAAGCAATCGATAAAGTGAAAGAACTTCTTATGCTTCTTCCTTCAAATGCAGAGGAGTATGCTCCCGAGGTTGAGTGTACAGATGATCTCAACAGACTTTCCGAACAGCTTGGATCAATAGGTATGCCTGTTAAAGAAATAATCAAGCAGATTGCGGATAACTGTGAATTTACAGAAGTATCAGAATTGTTTGCAGAAAATATGGTAACCGGTTTTATCCGCATTAACGGCAGAACTGTATCTGTGGTAGCGAACAACGGAGAGCTCGACAGTGCGGCATCAAAGAAAGCCGCTGATTTCATCGCTTTCTCCGATAGTTTCAATCTTCCTATCCTCACTTTGTGTGACACCGACGGCTACAAAGCGTCTAAAGAAGAGGAAGCCAACGGGCTTACAAAATATGCAGCAAAGCTTTTATATGCGTATGCTTCCGCAACCGTTCCTAAGATAACAGTGATTTGTTCCAAAGCTTGCACAAGCGCATCTGTTGTTATGGGTTCCCGTGCGGCAGGAGCTGACTTTGTAGTTGCTTGGCCTAACGCGGTAATCGGTGCTCTTTCAACCGATATGGCATCTGTTCTCCTTTACACCGAAGAGCTTAAAAACGGTCTTAGCCGTGAAGATGTAAAAGTAAAATATGAAGACGAGTATGCTACTGCATTAAAAGCGGCAGAAACAGGATTTATTGACGATGTAATAGAGGCTGACTCTACCAGACCGAGAGTTGCTGCTGCCTTAGAGATGCTCTATACTAAAGACGAAGTAGCACCCCTTAAAAAACACGGAAGTTTTGCTTTCTGAGGAGGGGGTAGCTTATGACATTAGCAAACGGAGAATCCTTAATGAATGTCATTTCGGTTACGGTTTTAGGATTGCTTATCGTTTTTGCATCACTTTTAATACTCATGTTGGTGCTTAACCTTATGAAACTTTTCGCTCCTTCAGAAAAGAACGAAAAGGAAACTATCGTTACCGAAATGTCTGAAAACGAAATAATAAAACCGGAAATAAAAACAGAAGAAACTGACGAAGATGAACTTATTGCAGTTTTAACAGCGGCAATAGCTTCTTCGCTTAAGACATCCACATATAATTTAAAAATTCGTTCATACAGAAGAGTTAAGTAAGAGAAAGGATGATTATAATGAGAAAATTCAATATAAAAGTAAATGGAAAAGCATATGAGGTAGAGGTTGAAGAAATCGGGGGAAGCCAGGCTGTTTATCAGGCTCCTGCAGCTCCCGTTCAGGCGGCAACATCCGCTCCCGCTTCTGTACCTGCAGCACCTACACCCGCACCTGCTGCAGCTCCTGCAGTAGCCGGCTCTGCTTCTGTTAAAGCACCTATGCCCGGAACAATCAACGCAGTTAAGGTAAAAGCCGGAGACAGCGTAACTAAAGGACAGGTATTAGTTGTTCTCGAAGCTATGAAAATGGAAAATGAAATTATGGCAGAATCAGACGGAACAGTTGCATCTGTTGCAGTAAACCAGGGTCAGTCTGTAAATACCGGCGATGTTTTGGTTACCCTTAACTAAGGGAGGGGAATAATTTGGAATTCTTTAATACATTAGGAAACGGCATAATGGACTTTGTAAACGAAACAGGCGTGTCCATTTTGTTCGGTCAGGACGGTAATCCCTTAAACCTTGTGATGATAGCTATAGCTTGCGTTCTTTTCTATCTCGCAATAGTAAAAGGTTTCGAACCGTTGCTTCTTTTACCGATAGCTTTCGGTATGCTTCTTACAAACCTTCCTGCGGCTGAATCTTCAAGAATTTTCCATGCAGAATGGTTTGTCCAGAAGGATATAGATTTTGCACAGGTTTTACACGATGGAGGTCTTTTGGATTTACTTTATCTTGGCGTTAAGCTTGGCATTTATCCTCCTCTTATATTCCTCGGTATCGGAGCAATGACAGACTTCGGTCCTTTGATTGCGAACCCCAAAAGCATCCTTTTGGGAGCCGCAGCTCAGCTTGGTGTATTTATCACATTCTTAGGAGCTAATCTTATGGGATTCTCTCTCAAAGAGGCTAGCGCAATCGGTATCATCGGCGGAGCGGACGGTCCTACGGCAATTTACGTAACCAAGACATTGGCTCCGGAGTTACTTCCTGCAATTGCTATCGCGGCATATTCCTATATGGCGTTAATACCGCTTATTCAGCCTCCTATAATGAAGCTTTTCACAACAAAGAAGGAGAGAAGCGTTGTAATGGAACAGCTTCGAACCGTTTCAAAGAAAGAAAAAATCGTTTTCCCCGTAGCTGTTACAATCGTAGTTGCATTAATAGTTCCTGATGCAGTACCGCTTGTTGGTATGCTCATGCTCGGAAACATTATAAAGGAGTCGGGTGTTGCAGACAGACTTTCAAAGACTGCTCAGAACGAACTTATGAATATAGTTACAATATTCCTCGGTGTAACCGTAGGTGCAACCGCAACTGCCGAAAACTTCCTTTCTTTAAGAACAATAGGTATAGTAATGCTTGGGCTTGTAGCCTTCGCAATCAGCACAATAGGCGGACTCTTGCTTGGAAAGGTTATGTATAAGCTTTCAGGAGGAAAGGTTAATCCTTTGATAGGTTCCGCAGGTGTATCTGCAGTTCCTATGGCAGCAAGAATGAGCCAGAAGGTTGGACAGGAGGAGAATCCTTCAAACTTCCTACTCATGCATGCAATGGGTCCCAACGTAGCAGGCGTTATCGGTTCTGCTGTTGCGGCAGGTGTATTCCTTGCTTTGTATGCGTAAATTAAATTAAGATTGGAGATATTACAATGGGTGTTAAAATAACAGAAACCATTCTTCGTGACGCGCACCAGTCTTTAATTGCCACAAGAATGACCACAGAAGAAATGCTCCCTGCCCTCGAAATGCTTGATAAAGTTGGTTATCACGCTTTAGAAGCATGGGGAGGAGCGACATTCGATTCATGTCTTAGATTCCTTAACGAAGATCCCTGGGAAAGACTCAGAAAAATTCGTGATAAAGTTAAAAACACAAAGCTCCAGATGCTTTTCAGAGGACAGAATATCCTCGGTTATAAGCATTACGGCGATGATGTTGTTGAATATTTTGTTCAGAAGTCGATTGCTAACGGTATTGACATCATAAGAATTTTCGATGCTCTTAACGATACAAGAAACTTAAGAACTGCAATCGAGGCAACCAAAAAGGAAAAAGGTCACGTTCAGGCGGCTTTATCCTACACAATTGGCGGTCCTCACACTCATGAAAGCTTCGTAACTCTTGCGAAAGAGCTCGAAGAAATGGGTGCAGACAGCATCTGTATCAAGGATATGGCAGGATTACTTCTTCCTTATAAGGCAGAAGACCTTGTAAAGACCTTAAAACAGAATGTAAAGATTCCGATTGAACTTCACACTCACTACACAAGCGGCGTTGCTTCCATGACCTACTTGAAGGCTATTGAAGCAGGTTGCGACATTGTTGACACCTGTCTTTCACCTCTTGCTCTTGGTACATCTCAGCCTCCTACAGAGCCTTTGGTTGAAACTCTTTCAGGAAGCAAATATGATACAGGTCTTAAGCTTGAAGCTCTCACTGACGTTGCAGAATACTTTAAGGGCTTAAGAGAAAAATATCTTGCAAACGGACTTCTTAATCCCAAGCTTTTATCCGTTGATGTGAACACACTTCTTTATCAGGTTCCCGGCGGTATGCTTTCAAACCTTGTTTCTCAGCTTAAACAGCAGGGAAAAGAAGATAAGCTTGACGAAGTGCTTAAGGAAGTTCCCAGAGTTCGTGAGGATTTAGGATTCCCGCCTCTTGTTACTCCCACAAGCCAGATCGTTGGCACTCAGGCCGTTCTTAACGTAATTTGCGGTGAAAGATACAAAATGATATCCAACGAAACAAAGGGGATTGTAAAAGGCGAATACGGTAAAACTCCCGTTCCGATTTCAGATGAAATCAGAAAGAAAATTATCGGCAACGAACAGCCTATCACTTGCCGTCCTGCCGACAACATTCCATCTGAACTTGATAAGTACAGAGAGGAAATGAGAGAGTATATGGAACAGGAAGAAGACGTTCTTTCTTATGCACTCTTCGGTCAGGTTGCAACAAAGTTCTTCCAGGCAAGACAGGCTGAAAAATATAAGGTTGATGCAAGTCTTGCGGACACAAAAAACAAGACTTATCCGGTTTAAGCTATGTATGATTTAACATCGCCTGAAGTTATAAGGCACTTATGTAACGAGTTTGGATTTTCTTTCAAAAAAGGTTTCGGTCAGAACTTTCTGACCGATGCCGATGTACTTATGGCAATCGCCGATGCAGCAGGGGGAGAAGGAGTTCTGGAAATAGGTCCGGGATTCGGAACACTTACTGCATTTTTAGGCAACCATGCAAAAAAAGTAGTTTCGATTGAAATTGACACAACTTTAGAGCCTGTTTTAAAAACAACGTTGGCAGGGTTCGATAATGTGAAAATTCACTTTGCCGATGTAATGAAAACAAACCTTAAAGAGCTTATTAAAAATGAGTTTCCCGATATGAGTTTGAGCGTTGCGGCAAATCTCCCTTACTATGTAACAAGCCCTATTCTTATGAAGCTTTTGGAAGAAAAACTTCCTTTCGAGAATATTGTGGTAATGGTGCAAAAAGAAGTGGCGGAGCGTATTGTTGCAAAGCCCGGCGGTAAGGATTACGGAGCACTCACTTTGGCTGTATCCTATTACGCCAAAGCGGAGATTATTGCAACTGTACCGGCAGACAGGTTCGTTCCTGCTCCCAAGGTTGATTCCGCTGTGGTTAAAATGACGCTTTTGAAGGAGTCTCCCATAGATGCTCCCGAAAAGGATTATTTCCGTCTTGTCAAAGCTTCCTTTGCACAAAGAAGAAAGACAATGATAAACTCTCTTTCAAATGCAGGTTGCTATGGAAGCAAGGATGAGATAAGAAGTGTTCTCGAATCATTAGGTTATGACGCTAATTTAAGAGGCGAAACCCTTTCTATGGAAGAATTTTCCGAAATCGCAAAAAAG
>JAZRHF010000006.1:0-22759 GCA_045644565.1 Clostridia bacterium
ATGGCCAGATATTTAACAAGTCATTCGCCCAGAGGAGTTACGATTTTGTCGGTAAGGGGCGGATATACTTTTGAAAATAAGTATATGCTTCTTTGTGCCCTCAAAGAAAAGGAAGTTCCTCTTTTTGAATCCCGTGTAAAAAAGCTTGATGAAGGGGCTTTTACCATATTTTCGGAGAGCAGTGAAATCATCGGAAACGGATTTTATTTATACAGGTAATGTTTTTGTAGGGGAGGGCTTCCATGCCCTCCCGTGAGCGTATCGAGGGATTCTTCGTTTCACTCAGAATGACACGCACTTTTTGTCATCCTGAGTGCAGCGTTTTCATGAAATGCCTATGGAAGGACTCTGTTTATGTGTGGTTTTTGTAGGGGAGGGCTTCCATGCCCTCCCGTGAGCGTATCGAGGGATTCTTCGTTTTACTCAGAATGACACGCACTTTTTGTCATCCTGACGACGGCGAAGGATCTCTTTTTTCTGTTCGGCTGTTCGCCTCACGGTCGTTTCGCACAACTCTCGAAAATAAATTTCTTTATGGAAATTTATTTTCTAAAAGTCAATATTGTTCAAAAAAAGGTCAATATTGGTCTTGTATTATGGATTTTGCTGTGTTATAATGAATTTAATAATAGCCCTTATGGGCGAAAAAGTGTAAAGGAGATAATAAATATGGCAGATAACATTTTAGATGCTTTCAAAAACAAAGCAGAAGACACAGCAGTGACAGACGGTCGCAAGCTTAAGGTTGGTATCATCGGTACCGGTTGGATTGCAGACGCTCATATCGTTGAATATAAGAAGATGCCCGACGTTGAAATCGTTGCAGGTGCAGACCTTGTAGAAGGCAAGGCAGAAGCTTTCTTCAAAAAGCATGGAGTTGAAGGTGTTCGTTGCTATCCCGACCACAAGTCCATGCTTGATGCAGAAGAGCTTGATGCAGTTTCCATCTGCACATACAACAGAACTCATGCAGAGTGCTCTATCTATGCTCTTAAGAAGGGCGTAAACGTTCTTCTTGAAAAGCCCTTCACAGTAACACTTGACGAAGCTGTTGAAGTTTGCAAGGCTGAAAAGGAAAGCGGAAAGATTATTTCCATCGGCTTCCAGCCCAGACTTGATCCCAACATGCAGATGATTAAGAAAATCGTTGATTCCGGTGAGCTCGGTCAGATTTACTACATTCAGACCGGTGGCGGAAGACGTCACGGTATTCCCACACCCTTCGGCACATCCTTCATTGAAGACGAAACCGCAGGTGTTGGTGCATTAGGTGATATCGGATGCTACTCGCTTGACATGGTATTAAATGCAATCGGCTATCCCAAGCCCTTAACAGTTTCCGGTTTCAAGAGTGACTTCTTCGGTAAGCAGGAAATTACATACACAAGAAGCGGACGTCCCGCTGAATATGCTAAGAAGTTCTCCGTTGACGATTTCGGCGCAGGCTTCATTCGTCTTGAAGGCGGCATCGTTCTTGACTTCAGAATTGCATGGGATATGCACATCGACACCCCCGGTGATACAATTATCATGGGTACAAAGGGTGCTCTCCGTATTCCTTCAACAGAATGCTGGAATGGTTCCGTTGGCGGCCCCATGAAGATTTATCATGACGTTGCCGGTGAACCCACATTTACAGAAGTTCCGATTCTCAAGGATTCTCAGGGATGCTTCTACAAGAAGATTCGTTCCTTCCTTGATGCGGTTAAGACAAACGGTAAGGCGCCTGTTCCCACAAGTCAGATCATCTACAACCAGGCAATTATCGACGGTATCGTAAAGAGTGCTGAGCTCGGTCACGAAATCGAAGTTGTAATTCCCGAAATATAAGGTTGGTGCAAAATGAAAAAGTTTAACGTAGGTCTTCAGCTCTACACTGTAAGAGATGACATGGCTGCCGATTTTGAAGGAACCCTTAAAAAGGTTGCCGAAATGGGCTATGAATATGTTGAATTTGCAGGATTCTTTGGTAAGAGCGCGAAGGAAATAAAGGAAATACTCGATAAGTACGGCTTAAAGTGCATATCTGTTCATCAGGGTCCCCAGCCTTTCCAGGCAGAAGGCGAAGGAATAGTTGACTTTATGGCAGAACTTGGCATAAAGTACTGTGCAATTCCCTGGTATGAAAGAGCAAAGCTTGAATACGGCACACCCGTTTGGGATGAAACAATTGCTCTTTTCAAAAAGTACGGCGAAGCACTTTCTAAGCGCGGAATTGAAATGATTTACCACAATCACGATTTTGAATTTGATATGATTGACGGGGAAACAATTTTCGACAGACTTTATAAAGAGCTTGACGAAAACACATTAAATCCCCAGATTGATACCTGCTGGGTACACTATGCAGGCTACAATCCCTCTGAATATATCACTAAGTATGCAAGCCGTCTTAAGGTATTACACCTTAAGGACTTCACCTGTAAGGCACTTGGCGGCGGCCCCGCTTATGCTTTAATCGACGGTGACGGTAAGGAAACCAAAAAGCCCACAAGAGAGGATAACGAATTTAAATTCCAGCCTCTCGGTATGGGAAGACAGGATTTCAAGGCTATACTTGAAGCTGCATCAGAGTCTGAAGTTCACACAGTAATTGTTGAACAGGATCAGTCTCCTGACAGAACTCCCATGGAAGCTGTAGCAATCAGCAGAAAGTATCTTAAGGATACATTCGGTATATAAAAAAAGGATGACAAAAGGGAAAAGCCTTTCGGCGTCCTCACTTGGGGATGAATCGGTTTTGGCTTGTTATTTTCCGCTGATAGTACGTAAAAAAACGCAGACATACGCCAGTATGCCTGCGTTTTTTAACTTCTCTAAGACGAAAAATTCCTAACCCAAAACTGCTAATGCACCACAAAATTCTCGATCTTGAGTGCAGTACACGGAAAAAAGCCGAAGGAATCCTTGACGGATATGCGATAAAAACTCCGCAGGATTTTTTGAGCAAAAAAGCAAGGACTCGATGTCCTTGCTTTTTTCTTGATGCGAGGCTTTTTGACACAGTAATGTGCCAAAATCGTGGATTTTGGGCGATTTATCCCTAAGGAGCACCGCCGTTGGGAGGCTCTTTTAATACTTTCATTAAAGCTTTGCGGCTTTCAAAGTGTTTTTCATAAGCATTGCAATTGTCATGGGACCAACACCGCCGGGAACGGGGGTGATTGCACCTGCAATGGGAGCAACATTTTCAAAATCAACGTCTCCGCAAAGTGTTCCGTCGGGAAGGCGGTTAATACCTACGTCTATTACAACGGCACCGGGCTTAACCATGTCGGCGGTAACAAACTTGGGCTTACCGATTGCGGCAACCAAAATATCCGCACGACGGGTAACTTCCTTTAAGTCCTTGGTTCTGGAATGGCAGATGGTAACGGTTCCGTTAGCATGAAGGAGCAGCATTGCCTGAGGCTTACCAACAATATTGCTTCTGCCGATTATAACACATTCCTTTCCGGAAATTTCAATGCCGGATTCCTTTATAAGCTCCATTACGCCTGCAGGGGTGCAGGGAAGAAAATCATAGTCACCAATCATGATTTTACCTACGTTTGCAGGGGTAAAGGCGTCAACATCCTTCTTTTCGGAAATGGCATTTATAATCTTTTTTTCGTCAATGTGTGAGGGAAGGGGAAGCTGAACTAAAATTCCGTGAATGTTTTTTGAGTTATTAAGGACATCAATTAAGTCAAGAAGATCCTTCTCTGTAACATCCTCACCAAAGGTATATTCCTCGGAATGGAAGTTACAAGCTTCACAAGCCTTTTTCTTGTTATTTACATAAACTCTGCTTGCAGGGTCATTTCCTGCCAGAATTACCGCGAGACCCGGTTTTATTCCTTTCTCGGCGAGAAGAAGAGCTTCCTTTGCCACTTCCTCCTTTATTCTTGCTGATACCTTTTTTCCGTCCAGTAACATCATTTTTAATATACCTTCTTTCTGTTTTATCTCTGATTAAACACTCGGGAGCTGTGCCGATTAAATCCTCCCTGCCCGCCTTTATGAGTGCTTTTCGCACAAGGTCATAGTTCTCGGGGCGTGTATATTGTAAAAGAGCCCTTTGCATTGCTTTTTCTTCATAGGTCTTTGCAACGTAAACCTCTTTCATGGTTCTCGGGTCAATCCCCGTATAGAACATGGCGGTGGAAAGGGTTCCCGGTGTGGGATAGAAGTCCTGCACCTGCTGAGGTCTCATTTTCTTGGATTTCAAGTAGCAGGCAAGGTCAATAGCATCCCTTAAGGTACTTCCGGGGTGGCTCGACATAAGATAGCAAACAAGGTACTGCTCCTTGCCCAGCTTTTTACAAATGTCGTAATATTTCTCCGTGAAGCGTTCAAAAACTTTTCTCCCGGGCTTTCCCATGTATTTGAGCACATTGTCAGATATATGTTCGGGGGCAACCTTAAGCTGTCCCGATACGTGGTGAGCGCAAAGCTCTGTGAAAAACTCATCGCTGCTATCGTGAAGCATATAGTCATAGCGTATGCCGCTTCGGACAAATACTTTTTTGATTCCGGGAAGGGCACGAAGCTTACGAAGTAATCCCAAATATTCACTCTCGTCTGCGTTTACGTTTTTGCAGGGGGAGGGGTAAAGGCACTCTCTTTCCTTGCAGGTTCCGACTTTAAGTTGCTTTTCACAGGCGGGATAACGGAAGTTTGCCGTGGGACCGCCCACATCGTGGATATAGCCCTTAAATTCGGGATCGAAGGTCATCTTCTTCGCTTCGGTTAAAATGGAAGCTTCGCTTCTTGACTGCACGATTCTGCCCTGATGCATGGTAAGTGCACAGAAGGAGCATGAGCCGAAGCAGCCTCTTGAAGATGCAATGCTGAACTTTACCTCCTCAAGGGCAGGGATTCCGCCAAGAGCCTTATATGATGGGTGATATTCCCTTGTAAAGGGAAGGGAATAGGTTTTGTCAAGCTCACGGCGTGAAAGGGGCATTGCAGGGATATTCTGAATAAGATATTTATCGCCATGTTTCTGGCATAAAACATGGCCACGGATGGGATCCTGCTCCTCATATTCAACCATGGAAGCCCTTGCATAAGCTTCTTTATCCGTTGATACTTCCTCAAAAGAGGGGAGCATTATGGCATCTTTTCGAGGTTTATCGGAAACTACGCAGGTTCCGGGGATATTATCCTTTATATAGCCTTTTTCAAGGCATGAAGCAAGTTCTAAGGTCTGCTTTTCGCCCATTCCGTAGGAAATTACGTCAGCACGGCTGTCGAAAATTATGCTTCGACGAACCTTGTCGGACCAGTAGTCGTAGTGGGCAAATCTTCTGAGGCTTGCTTCAACTCCGCCAATTACGATGGGAATGTCACCAAAGGCTTTTCTTATTAAATTACAGTAGACGATTACGCATCTGTCGGGACGAAGCCCTGCCACGCCACCGGGGGAATAGCAATCGTCGGAGCGTGTTTTCTTACCTGCGGTATAGTGGTTTACCATGGAGTCGATTACGCCGCCTGATACCATTACGCCGTAGCGAGGTCTGCCGAATTTAAGGAAATCACTCTCGTCAGAAAAGTTGGGCTGTGCCAAAATTCCGACACGGTATCCTGCACTTTCCAGCACTCTTGAAATTATGGCATGACCAAAAGAAGGGTGATCCACATAGGCATCACCCGTAACTATAAGGAAATCAAGGCTGTCCCAGCCTCGCATTTCCATGTCTTCTCTTGAAATAGGAAGAAAATCGTAGTTCATAATCTGTCCTTTAATTGCCGGGAGGAGGAATTATGATATCGTCCTCGTCTGTTTCATCCTCGGGGATATATGCATCCTCTCCTGCATATTCTTCGCTTTCCTGAATTATTTCATCATCGTCCACGGATGATGATGCCAGACCCGCACCTTCCATCATTGCAAGGTATTCAGCCTTGGTGACAAGCACACGTCTGGGTTTACTTCCTTCGGAGGGGCCAACAATTCCGCGGGCTTCCATCTGGTCAACAAGTCTTCCTGCACGGGCATAGCCAACGGAAAGCTTTCTCTGTACCAACGAAACTGATGCCTGTCCCGAATCAATTACAATTTCAATTGCCTGGGGAAGAAGTGCGTCTGCCTCCTTAGCCTCATCCTCGTCAGCACCTTCGCTTGTTTCTTCGCCTGCTCTTTCAAGCTGCTCTAAAACATCCTCATCGTAGATGGCTTCGGAATCCTTCTTTACAAATTCAACAAGTCTTTCAACCTCTTCGTCGGAAATGAAAGCACCCTGAACTCTTGTGGGCTTATTTGCACCCATGGGATAGTAAAGCATATCGCCTCGTCCAAGAAGCTTTTCGGCACCGATTGTATCAAGAATTGTACGGGAGTCAATATAGCTTGAAACCGCAAAGGCAATTCTTGAAGGAATATTAGCCTTGATAACACCTGTAATAACGTTTACAGAGGGTCTCTGTGTGGCAATTACAAGGTGCATTCCCGCAGCTCTGGCAAGCTGTGCAAGACGGCAGATGTAGGTTTCAACATCCTTGGGGGCAACCATCATAAGGTCTGCAAGCTCGTCTATTATAATTACAATCTGAGGAAGACGGGGGCGACCTTCTCTTTCCATTAAGGCGTTATAGCCCTTTAAGTCACGGACGCCTTCGTCTGCAAAGAATTTATATCGGGTGGTCATTTCCTGAACTGCCCAGTTTAAGCTTCCTGCGGCTTTTCTGGGGTCTGTTACAACAGGAATCAAAAGATGGGGAATACCGTTATAAACGCTTAATTCAACCACCTTGGGGTCTATCATAATAAGCTTAACGTCGTTGGGAGATGCTTTATATAAAATACTTGCGATTAATGAGTTGATGCATACACTCTTACCGGAGCCGGTTGCACCTGCGATTAAAACATGGGGCATCTTTGCTATGTCGCCAACGATACATTTGCCGGCAATATCACGGCCGAGAGCAATGGACAACTTTGATTTGCTTTCCGTAAATTCGGGAGATTCCAAAACGTCACGGGCGGAAACCATAGCAACGCTTTCGTTGGGGATTTCAATACCGATTGCCGCCTTACCGGGGATGGGAGCTTCAATTCTTACTGCGGTTGCGGCAAGGCTTAATGCAATATCATCAGCCAAGCTTGTTATTTTGCTTACTCTTACGCCGGCGGTGGGCTGAAGCTCGAATCTTGTAATAGCAGGGCCTTTGCTGATTTCAAGCACCTTAACGTCGATGTTAAAACTCTTCAGGGTTTCAACAAGCTTAACGGAAAGCTCACGAAGTGCCTGAGGATTTGTTCTGTCCTCTGCGGCATCTATATTGTTAAGCAGGTTTGTATCGGGGAAGGTATAGGGGATGTCAACATTTTCACGGCTGATTTCAACCTGAATTTCACCTTCTAAACGCTTGGGCTTAACGATAACTTCGCCTTCGGGAAGGATTTCTTCGTCGTTTTCGGGGACTATTATATCATCCGCAACAGGCTCTGCCTTGGGAGGAGTAAAGGGCTTTACAGGCTTTTCCTTTTTCTGCTCGGAATAAATTTTTATTTCGGCAGCTCCGTCTTTTTCGCCTGTATAGGGGAGCTTGTCCACTTCTTCGGTGAGACTTACATATTCTTCTTTTGTGTTGTCAAGGGGAACAATATCTTCTCCTGCTCCCGTAAAACGATCCTTCTTTTTCTTTTTTGAAGTATCCTCTGTTACGGGATGAGAAGGTGTTTTAACAGGAATTTCTTCGCTATTGCCTTCTTCGGATGTTTCCTTGTCTGCCTTGTCCTTTCCGCTTTCGCGGGCCTTTCTTACAAGAGATGCAATTTTCTTGGTTATTGTAAAGTCCGTCATGATGATGAAGGATATAAGCATAATTGCAACTATTATAATTGTGGCACCTAAGGGCATCGCAAGTAAAACGAGAGGGTATCCTAAAAGTGAACCGAGAACTCCGCCTCCGATATTTGCGGTTGCGTTGCTCCAAAAGGAAACAATGTCAAATCCGGGATATTTGGGAACATACTGAAAGATATAGAAAAGTGCGGAAAGGCATATGGTGAAAACCACGCCTGATATATATACGAAGCTTTTTGATGTTTCCGAATTTCTGTTTTTTGCAAGGAAAAGTCCTGCTAAAATACAAAGAATCGGAAGGATATAAGCCACAGGACCAAAAAGCCCCATGAAAATCCATTTTACCACTACGCCGAAGGGTCCTAATTTGGAAGTACCTGATATAATTCCTAAAATGGGAGTGGCGGATTCACTTTTCCCGAGAGTTGTGCAGTAAAGTGCTAAAATGAGCAATATGGAAGAAAAGAAAAGCGCAACAAATGCAATTTCTCTCTTGGTTGATGTGGGCATGGTTGCTTTAGGCTTTTTTTCTGCAGTGATTTTTTCAGGCTCAGGAGCCTTCTTTTTAATGGTTCTTCTCTGCTGTGCCATGTTTTTCCTCTCCTTCGGATTAAAGTATTACAAAGAGCTGCCAGATAATTACGGCTATACCTATGATTCCGCAATAATATGCAAAGTAGCTGAATTTATTTCCTGTTATAAGCTTAATCATAAATTTGATTGAAAGATATCCCGAAACTGCTGCGATAATCATTCCGACAGCAGTAGGTCCCCAGAGGGGAGCAGTTCCCTCACCCTGTATGATGTCTATTATATCAAAGAGTGCAGAACCTAAAATAACGGGGATTGACATAATGAAAGAAAATTTAACGGCAAACTCTCTCTTATATCCTGATAAAAGGGCTCCTGTTATTGTGCTTCCGCTTCTTGATATACCGGGAAGGATTGCAAGTCCCTGAAAAAGACCGGGCAACAAGGAATCCTTTATCTTGGCGTTTTCTACGGTTAAGTTACCCTCTTTTACACGGCCTACTAAAATAAGCTCGATTGCGGTAATCAAAAGAGCGAAGCCTACAAAAATAAAGGGGAGTGCTTCGATTGCATCGCCAAGCAAAATGCCCACCAGAGCGGCAGGTACGGATGCAATGATGACCATAATTACAAATTTCTGACCGGGGTTTTTATTAAAGTCAACCTGTCTTTTGAAAACATCTCTCACCAGAGAGAAAAAGCCCGTGATGAGAGAAAAAATATCTTTATAGTATACGGCAAAAACTGCAATAAGGGTTGCCAGGTGCAAAAGAATGTCATATGTAAGACCTAAATTTGCAAAATCTTCGCCCAAAATATTTTTGAAAATTGCAAGATGTCCCGAACTTGAAACGGGAAGAAATTCAGTCAGGCCCTGAACCAGGCCGAGTATTCCGTATTTTATATAATCCATAATCAAATCTCCTTATAATGTAAAATCTTCTTCAGAAAATGTTTGGGTAAAGGTACGGAGTTTTTTGGGCTTTACCGCAAGGAGGTCAAATTCGAATTTTTTACATACATCATATGAGTTTTTGAGACCATGCTTTTTGCAGACGAACAGTTCGGAATCGGTAAGCTCTTTTCCATGGATGCAATTTGCGCAGATCTTAAATTCCGAAAGGTCAAAGCCTTTGCTTTTTTTCATAAACACTCCTCCTTTTTATCATTATTATATTATATCACTTAAAGTAAGAAAAATAAAGAGTTTTTTTAAAATTTCAATCACTTCTTGACAAAGTGTTTTGTATGGAGTAAAATGTTTAGTGCTTAGGAGAATAAGAGCCCATGATTTAGATGTCGTTATAGCTCAGTAGGATAGAGCGACCGCCTCCTAAGCGGTAGGTCGGAGGTTCGAATCCTCTTAGCGACGCCAAACAAAAAAGCCACCTAAAAGGGTGGTTTTTTTGTTATTCTGATGTATTTACTCCGAAAAGATACCAGGGACTCATTTTGCCCTTGCCGGTATTGTTTTTTGGAGTGATTGCGGCGTAGTACGTGCCTTCGGGAAGGGGGACTGTGCAGTATGTACCTGCAATTTCCAGAGAATCTATTACCTTTGGATTACCTTCGTTTGCAGTCATAATATCAACAAGATAGGTTTCTGCATAAGGGGATGCCTCCCAGGCAAGGGTTGTGCTTAAAGAATCTGTACTTGCATCCCATAAACAAACCGAAGACATAGTACCGAAAACAAACGGGGCTGAAGGCTCGCTTGATAAATTTCCTTTTTCGGAAGTCACATAAGCGTAATAGGTTCCGCCCTCGGGGAGAATAAAGCTTGCGTTGGTTTCGGTTGTTCTTAAAGGAGGAGCAGCGTCATAAAAACCGTCCTTTGCGTTTACGATACGGCATACATAGCTTTCGGCACCATAGGCTTTATTCCACGAAACCGAGGTTTTCCCGCCGTATGTCTCAATTCTGATATCAGAAGGAGGAGACAGGGTAGGTTCGCCGTTTATATATATGAATCCGAGCAGAGTGTATGCCGAAGAAGCACTGAAGTTAGGGTCATTTATATTCCTGGTTCTTGTTTTGAAATAAAAGGATTTCCATCCGGATTCAGAGGTTATGGCAGTATCACCGTCAACTGATTCGACCACGGCAACATGACCTGCGCCGCCTCTTTTGCTCCATACTGCAATGGCGCCGGGGAAGGGGATATCGCCGTAAGGATAATAGCCGTATCTTTTGTTGTAATCATACCATTCTCCTGCGTTGCCGTATGAGAGATTGGGAACACTCCCAAGTATTTCGTATGCTCTTCCGTAGGCGTAACAGGTGCAGTTTCCGATGTTTCTGCTTGTCATTCCGAAGCCGGAGTTATAGAATGCATTTTTTGAAAAATAGTAGGGATTGTTTCTTTCGGGGGCAGTTAAACGGGGCGTATATTCTCTTGCCGGCTTTGCCACATTTACGGGCGTGAAGCTTTCGTTTATGCTATAGGAAAACGAACTTTCAGAGCCTGCCCGGTCTTTTATAAAGCACTTTATGCGGTTATCTTCGTCAGGTTCAATGCGGAAAATATCTCCGCGCTGAAGGATAAGAGAAAATTCCCCGTTTTCCGTGTTATAGGAATACAGATTTCCGCCTTCTGTGTAGTAAAGAGTGCTTCCGAACAGGGTGCGGCTTTCACCGATTCCCGAATAAACATCCTCGGCAGATACGAAAATTAAAGATGCCATTAAAGTGATTGATATAAGTGTTATGGCAATAAATTTTTTCATTGGTAATCACCTCGTTGATAAAAAACAAAATAATTATACCACAAAAAAACTGAAATTTCAAGAAAAAAGCGTTACCTTGACAAAGTAACGCTTTTTCACACGTTTTATGGGATGAAAACAAGTGCCATAATTCCCGCAAAGGAAAACGTAGCGTTGATAGTTTTGAAATTTGCTGAAATCTAACATTTTTCGATGAAAATATAGAAAAAATCTATGGTATTATGTATTAATCAATGTTATAATGATAATGGTATAATGACGGTAATATAGTTGGATGGACAGGCGTTGACAGCTATATAAATAATTATAAAGGAAAGGACAGAAAAGAATATGAAAAATATATCCCGTTCTTTAAGAGACCTTTTGGGTTCCGATTATATGGAAGCCGTTATTTCGGTAGCCACCGAAATCTGTGGGATGGATAAGGCAGAGGCAGAAAGCCTTGCAAATGAAAAAGTTGACTTTTTCCCCGATGATTATGCAGAAAAAATGGATGCTCTTGCGGAAAAAACAGGAGAAAAGCTTGTTAAAGGATTTGAAAACAACGAAAACGGTGCTCCTACCGATGCTTACAGAAAAGCGGCTCATCCCAATATGGCACCTATCGGAGGATTTGGCTGTACCAGAATCGGCGAAGACGGAAAAGCATACCTTATTGCAAAAAGTGAACACTATCACGCCTCAATGGGACATAATTTCCCCGGCTACAAGCTTATTAACAATGCAAGAAAGCTCGGAATATTAAATGCAACTCACAACAATACCAGAGGATACATCACCCGTCTTATGGAAAGACGCGTAATTGCGGCGGCAAACGGAGCAAAAACCGATGTGGAAATTGATGCAATTCTTGCATCAAAAGAGTCTCATGTATTAAACCGCATAATTAATCTTGAAACGGGAAGTTTAGCCGGAGAAGCCGGAATTAAAATGATGCTGTCACGTTTCTACAGACTTGACGGAAGCTATGAAGCACCCTTGTATGACGGAAAAATCCCGGTATTTTTCGTTATGGAAGATAACAAAGAAGGGCTTGGCGCAAACTATCACGGAACAACCGTTATAGCTCAGACCTTCCGAGGTATGTGGCCCGAATTTTATGAGAAATGCGAAAAGAACGAACTTTACAAGGTAGTAAGCATAAAGAAAAACGATATAGCAGACTTTGAAGAAAAAATAAAAAAATACAACAGCGGTAACTATAAAACAGCCGGCTTTATTCACGAAATAATACTTATGAATTATGCCGGAATACGCCTTACAAAAGACTTTTTGCAGAAAGCACACGAGCTTTGCAAAGAGACCGATACATTGATTATGGTTGACGAAATTCAGTCATGTATGTGGTATGACGGAATGTTCCTTTTCCGTAAGTACGGTCTTAAGCCTGATTTTGTAATGATCGGTAAGGGATTCCCCGGCGGTGAATATGCCGCAAGCAAGCTTATTACAACAGCACCGGCAGATAATTTGAATCAGTTTGGCGCACTCGTTACCAACGGACAGGAAGAACTTGCCAGCCTTTCATATCTAATCACTATGGAATTTGCCTCGGCAAACGGCAAGGAGCTTGATGAGATAGGAGAAAAAATCGAAAAGGGAATTCTTGCTTTAAGCAAAAAATATCCTGAATTGCTTCCTCCTCCCGAAGGAATGGGACACCTTTCGGCAATTCACTTCAAGAGCGTGGAAAAAGCGGCGGAATTTACCAAAATAATGAACGATATGTGCGTTGATATAAGTGCGCAGCTCTATAAACCCGACTGCCCGCCTGCAGTACTTCTTAAACCTCCGGTTATCACGGACGATAAGGTTTTGGCTGTATTGCTTGAAAAAATAGAAGAAGGTTTGTTAAAACTTAAATAGAAGGAGAGATTAGTGTGAAAATAGGTTATTTACCCCTTTATATAAAGCTTTATGACGATAACGGTGCAAAACGTGACGTTATGCAGAAATTTTATGAGGATACGACCGCCATTTTCCGTGAGAAAGGACTTACGGTTGTAACATCGGATTTTTGCCGTATCGAATCGGAATTCAAAGAAACCGTAAAGAGATTTGAAGATGAAAATGTTGATGCCATCGTTACATGGCATGCGGCATATTCTCCGTCCCTTGAGTCGATAGAGGTTCTTGCCAATACTCACCTTCCCATTATCGTGTTCGATTCCACTCCCACAAAGGTGTTTGATCAGGATGCGATACTGGAAGGTGCGGTAAGCTGGAATCACGGTATACACGGCGTTATGGATATGTGCAGTATGCTTAAAAGATATGGTAAGCCTTACGCCATTGCGGCAGGTCATTATGAGGACGGTAAATGCATCGACCGCGTTATAGGCTTTGTTAAAAGCGCTGTTGCCGCAAGAAAGCTTAAAGGAATGAAGGTCGGACTTGTTGGCGGAGCATTCAAGGGTATGGGAGACTTTGCGGTTGAGCCGTCAGAGCTTTTTGAGCGTTTTGGAATCAATGTGGAAAACGTTGACAAGGAATATCTTAAAAGCCTTCTTGAAAGTGTGACAGACAGCGAAATAAAAGAGGAAATGGAAGAAGACAGTAAAAAATATGAATTGGCGGATAACATAGTTGAGGATGAATACAAAACTTACACCAAGGGTTGCCTTGCTATGCGCAAATGCATAGAGGAAAAGAATTATGATGCATTTTCCGTAAGCTTCCTTAATGTTGAAGGCATTGAAACAATGCCCTTTACGGAAGCCTGCAAATCCATGGAAAAAGGTATCGGCTATGCAGGCGAGGGAGATGCCCTTACAGCTTCATTTACAGGAGCGCTTCTTGCAGGCTATCCCGAAACGAATTTCGTTGAAATTTTCTGCCCCGTATGGACGGAAAACAAACTGTTTTTAAGCCATATGGGCGAGATGAATTACCGTATAACATCAGGAAAGCCATATCTTGCAAGAACAGGCTCTCCTTATGTCAAAGGCAATATGCCCTATGCAGGCTACGGTTGTATGAAGAGTGGCAAGGGTGTGTATGTAAATATCAGCCGTGATGCCGATGACTATCAGATGCTTATAACCCCCTGCGAAATAGTTAGCGAGGAAACTCCCAAGAAGCGAACTGTTATGCGCGGATGGATGAAGCCTGAAGGCGGAAACATTGCTGAATTTCTTGAAAACCTCAGCAAAAACGGTGCTACACATCACAGCACCTTTGTTTACGGTGCAACTGTTGAAGAAATGGAATTTTTCGCAAAGCTCCTTTCCATCAAAACCGTTATAATATAAGGGGAATGGGTATGAAATATCTTATAGGACTTGATATAGGAACATCCGCCGTAAAGGGTGTTCTTATGTCGGAAGAAGGAACTGTTATTCATAGCGCAGGTGCTCCCTTTATTTATACGACCTATGATGACGGCGGAGTTGAAATTGAAGCAGATAAATACATAGAAGCCTGCTTTACTGCCATAAGTGAGCTTGCAGAATGTGCCGACGGTGAAATAGCAGGAATATGTGCATCCTCTGCCAGCGGAAATCTTTTGGTACTGGATAAAGATAATAAGCCGGTTACTCCCATATATAACTGGCAGGACAAAAGAACCACAACCGAGGCTGAAGAAATTTTAGGGGATATTGATAAAGACGAACTTTACAGAAAAATCGGCTGGCGATTTTCGGGAAAAACCTTTCCTCTGGCACTTTTATGCTATGTGAAGAAGCATTCTCCCGAAAAAATTGAAAATTGCGGCAAGATTTGTATGAGTACCGAATTTCTCTACTATAAGCTTACGGGCAAGTGGGGCATAAGCTCATCTGCCGGCACACCTTTTTTCCTTATTGACCAGAACACGGGAAAATATATCCATGAGCTTCTTTCGGCAATCGGCATAACGGAAGAAAAACTTCCTCCCGTAATGCCTTGCGGAAGTAAGGTGGGAGAAGTTTTAGAAGAAGCATCAAAAAAGTGCGGACTTCCCATCGGTACTCCCGTGGTACTCGGAAGCTTTGACCATCCCTCGGCGGCAAGAGGTGCAGGCGTATTCAATGAGGGTGAAATGCTTTTATCCTGCGGAACTTCCTGGGTTGGCTTTTTCCCGATAAATGACCGTGAAAAGGCGGCATCAGCCAAAATTCTTATCGATCCTTTTATGTCGGAAAAAGGCGGTGCCTGGGGAACGATGGTTTCGGTATCTTCTCTTTCTGCCCGTATAGAAATGTATATAAAAAGATATATTGACGATTCTGAAAAGCGATTTGACATACTCACCAATCTTGCAAGAAAGAGTGGCCTCGGTGCAAACGGTCTTTGCATAGCCTTAAATGACGAGCCCGATGATGAAAGAATAAATGCTTTTTCAAAAGAGGACGTTGCACGGGCAATTATGGAAGGTGCGGTTAATCTCCTTAAAGAAAAGCTTGATATACTTAAAGGAATAGGAATAAGTCCCAAAACAGCCGTTATGGTTGGCGGACCTTCGAAAAATCCTTTGTATCTTGAAATTATCGAAGAAATCTGCGGTATAAAGGTAAGTGTGAGACACGGAGTAAATGCCGGTGCGGTGGGTGCGGCAATGCTTGCCGGCATTGGCGCAGGAATATATAAAGACGAAAAAGATGCAAACCGCATTTGTAATGAAAGAGGGTAATTTATATGTTTAATATGCATGTTACTGACTATGACAGATGGGTGTATGAAAACAAAATAAATGACTTTTTGCCCAAGGAGTTTATAGACTTTCATATACATTCTTATAAGAATACATTTGCTTTAACAGGAGGCTATAACGGAGGCTCAACATGGACAAGCCTGGTTGCTGACGAAATGACAACAGAGCAGATGATGGAATGCTTCCGTCAATACTTCCCCGAAAACAAGGTTACGCCCCTGGTTTTCGGAAGCTGCAGGAGAGATTTTAAAGAAACGAACGACTATGTAAGGGAAGAAGGGAAAAAATACGGTTATCCCACACTTTACAGAAGCTCATATGATATGGATTTAGACGAGCTTGAAAAAAATGTTAACGAAGGCGGATTTTTGGGACTTAAACCTTATCTTTCTTATTGCCCGTCATACATTCCCTCAAAAGAAGTCAGAATATTTGACTTTTTGCCTGAAGAACAGCTTAAACTTGCGGATAAAAACGGTTGGATAATAATGCTTCATATAGGAAGAGACGGAAGACTTAAAGACCCTGTAAATCTTGGTCAGCTTATGGAGATAGAAGAAAAATATCCCAATGTCAAGCTGATTGTGGCGCATATCGGAAGAGCATACTCAAAAGAAGATATAGGAAACGCCTTTGAAATTCTTAAAAATACAAAAAATATGTACTTTGATTTCACGGCAAATATGTGCGACGATGCAATTCGTGAATGCATAAAGGCTGTAGGACCGAAGCGTCTTATGTATGGCTCTGACCTTCCCATTGCAATAATGCGTATGTACAGAATTACGGAAAACGGAGTGTATTACAATGTGGTACCCCGTGGTCTTTACGGAAATGTTGAGGGTGAGCCTCATATGCGTGAAACCGATGAAAAAGATGTAACTATTATGATGTATGAGCAGATACGTGCAATGAAGAGAGTTGCAGAAGAGCTTAAGCTCACAAAAGATGATATATATGATATCTTCTGCGGAAATGCAAAGAGACTTATGGGAATGGAATAATCCGGCTTTCAGCGGTGCTCCTTAGGAAGAAAACGGTTTTTGACTTGTTATTTTCCGCTGATAGTACGCAAAAAACGCAGACACATTGTGCCTGCGTTTTTTAACTTCTCTAAGACGAAAAATCCCTAACCCAAAACTGCTATACGATAAAAAAACAGACTCGATGTCGTTGTTTTTTATCATATGCGCCACAAAATCTATTACATTTGAATAAATGTTGCAAAGAATAAGATTGAAAAGAGATTATTCTTCGTAAAGCATGTCACAAAATTCACTAAATGATTTTGCCACTTCGTAAGTAACGGGTTCAAATTCATCTGATTCCTCGCTATCCCAAATGCATACTGTAGGAGCATCTGGATTTTCACGAAAGTCAAGACAAACCATATCTCCGCCGTATAGTTCGGCTATCGGCAAAACTTCTATGCCGATAAGGTCTTCATTATCGGTCAGCATTTCGCCAATTTCTTCCTCTACAACGCTTATATCATATTCGCCATCTTCTGAATTTTCCGCATCGTCCAAAATGCACAAAAACTTATCTATACTATAATCAATGTCGTTATGCATAAATGTGTCCTCCAAAGGTTCTCCTCCGTTGTAATGCATAATAAAATCCAAATAATCTTTTGGCAATTTTATATGCCAAAATTTTTCCTCTTCTTTAATAAGTGATAAATCGGGCAATGGATAAACGATAGAATCTTTTTTAATTTCCATTCTTTTTTCCTCCGTTTGCAAAAGCCTGGATATCGGCATCCCGTTGTTCTTTAGTATACTCTTTGTTTATGCCTTTGTCAACATCCGTTTCTTCTGCAAAGTCCGACATAAAGTCACTTTCCCCGGTTCTGTCAAGGTAGTTCGTGGCATCAATTAAAAGGTCAAGCTGTTCACCTTTTCCTTTTTTTCCGCCCAAACAAAAAGGACGCTTCTGCGTCCTTTTGTGCTGTTAAATTTTAGTTGTTAAATTATGCTGCCAGAAAATGTAAGTCCCAAAATGGTACTGATAATATCTCATTTAGACTGCTCTTCAGCCCTGCGACGGATCACATTTTCCAACAGATCAGGATTCTCTTTCAAATATTCTTTGTTTATAAAATCCATAACCTTTTTTATATCAGCTTTGATTAATTTAAGATCTTCAGGCGTAAATAACTCATCATACTCTCCTGTTTCAAAATCAAGTATATCCCATAAAACCTCGAACACATGTTTTCTATGCACTTCCCCTTTATCAATCATATAGAGTAATCCGGACAATGCCAAAGCAAATTTTGTCATACCGTGTTCATTCATATCGTCTTCCCAGTCTTCATGGTATGCCGCATACAGCACATTTAATGTTGTAAAAGATTTCTTTAAGGATAACATTATTTCTTCGTAATCTTCGAAAGAATACTCACTATATTCCCTTATCTCCTTATAGCTTTTGCCCTCTTTTAACGGAAACCTCAACAATTTTGAAAATCTATCCATACAAATTACTCCTCTCTTCCTGTCCATGTACTGTTACCGTAGATATCTCCATTATACCACTATCCCCGCTACTGTCAAGGTAGTCGGTGGATTCAATTAAAAGGTCAAGCTGTTCGCCTCCTTTTAATCTTTTTAAGATTCTTCCGCCGGAATTCCGTCGTCAGAATGACACTAACCAAAAATGCGCAATCCTGACACTCTGTCATTCTGACGAAAGTGTTTTGCACCCTTGCCGCTTGTCATTCTGACGAAGGTGTTTTGCACCGAGGAAGAATCTATTTAAGAGGAATATTTCCTCTTGAAGGCATCTTTCACCCAAACAAAAAAGGACGCTTTTGCGCCCTTTCTTGTTAATAAACTTACTGTTTCTTCTTGGTATTTCCCATAACCTTGCCGTCTTTCACCCATGTCCCATCAGGTAACACATAGTCAGTCAAAGTTGCTTCTCCTGTCTCCAAATTAACCTTGGCTGTTGCATATACAGTCCATCCGAGATGATCAGGTTTCAAATCCGGTCTGTCCTTGCTCCCCTGAAATAAGTAAGACATGGTCAAATACCCATCATATATGCTTCGGCATATTGCAGAATCCCGATGTGCTTTTACATATTCAAAGCCGAACACATCCGCTATTTTCCGTATGCCAATTATTATAGCCTCTGTTTCATGATACATATTATCTCTCCTTAAATAAATCTTCATAAAATTTTTTGTTATCCTCTGATATCCACCTGTTTACAGTTCTTATCTCGACTATACCATATTTGTTATACACAGCATACTTTCCATCTGGAGAAATTACATAAAACACATCCTGCCAATACATATCTTTTGCCAATTCTAAATCTGTCTCAGATACTTTCAAATCCCCGATATAAGGATGAGAGTGGCAATCCAAGGTTCCGCCATACTTTCTCATTTCTTCCATCATTTTTGCGGATATGGGTGTGCCTTTTTCATCACCTTTTATCAAATAATGCTTGTCACCTATTGTTATAGCTGCAAATTCTGTTCCGGTTTGTCTCGACATAAGGCTTATATCGTAGAAATCTAAAGCCTTATCAACTTCAATACAGCTTCCGTAATTTGGCATTTGGGATATGTAGCCATTTATTTCTTTAGGTATAAGAGTCGATGAATACGGCTTAGCCAATTCTCCAACGCCATATTCAGTATTCATTATACCACTTTCCCCGCTACTGTCAAGGTAGTCCGTGGCATCAATCAAAAGGTCGAGATTTTCTCCGTTACCTGCTTTACGCTGCTCAAGACCATATTCGTACGCATCCCATTCCTTTTTCCCGTCATATTTAAGACCTTTTGCGCGGTTTACTGCAACGGATATATCCTCTGCATTTGCTCCGGCTCTTGCAAATATTCTTTCTATCTCACTCATACTCCGGATTTTAGACAGCACTTTTGCATCATACGGATTTCTGACAATTTTTGAATAATAATCGCCAAACAAAAAAGGACGCATCCTGCGTCCTTTTTGCCATTCAAATCAACTATATCTTATTCCACTAATTAATTTTTACTGTAATTGATTTGCAACCTTTTTCATTAGCCTCTTTAAGCCATGAACAAAGCAAATTGCAAACCTCTTTCGTTTCTTTAAATTTAAACTGCTTTGTTTCATATTGTTTCAAATCATCAATATACTCCTGTATATCTGTTATAATGCTTTCTTCATCGTCCCCGAAAGCTCCTTCAAATTGGTTGTAATCCCTGGTAAAACCATTCCACCCATTACCATCAGATTCTGCATCTCCAAATATAAATGTGAAAAATCCATCCCAGATATGCAAAATTTCCATATGCGGATTATCAGACTCCAAAATTACCTCAGGTTCATAATCATAACCTGTATAATATTTATAGTTATTCATCTTTCCAGTGTCCATTATTTAACCACTCCTTTTGTTGTTTTGTTGCTGTTCCATTATGTTGCGCCTCTATCGCTTCTTTCCACTCCAATTTAGAAATCCAAATATTTTCTCCTACCAATACCTCAATTTCAGATCTTCTATGGTGTTCTCCATAGCCTATTCCAGGAATTCTTCTTTCCACTACCCATGATGTTTCCTGACTTTCGGGAGCATTTGGTGTCCGGGTATGCCATCTGCTCGTGTATTTATAGCCATCGCTTTCCCATGTATATTTTATCTGATTATATCCGTTTTTCTCCTGTACAACATAGGTTGCATTTTCAGGTATTTCCACAGGGGAACGTTTTGCAATAGTACTGTGGTTTTTCTCCAAATAATCTATACTTGGAATTCCATCCGTTCTGTACGATTGCTCTTCTCCTTCCATTATACCACTATCCGGATTTCTGTCAAGGTAGTCTGTGGCATCAATTAAAAGCTCCGTAGCTTCGCCGTTTCCTTTTTCAAATTCTTGTTTGCCCTTTTCCCAGGCGTTCCAAGCACTTTTCTGGTCAATTTTCATGCCATCCGCTCGTCTTACTGCATCAGCCGGGCTTAAGCCTTCCGCTCCGGCTCTGAAATACACCCTTTCTGCCGGGCTCATTGCTTTAACAGTCGCAATGGCGGACTTATCGGATTTTTTTATAACCGCTCTGTATATAGCTCCTATCTCCGTGGAATTTTCGCTCTTTTGTATAGTTTCAAGAACATCCGTATAGTTCAGCGGTCTTACTGCTTCTGTATTTTCATTTGCCGAAACAGTTGCATCATTTTTCCGTGTTGCATTATCATATTGTCCTGTAATCCCGCCTCCCACTACCGGTACTCCGGAAAGCATCAGTGAGCCTTTTACTCCTTCAAATGAAGATTGACCTATTTCCGCTAATTCATCCTTGCTGTATTTGTGGAAAATTACCTCTTCTAAAAGAGCAAGTATATTTATATCTTCCGCTTTCAGCTCACCTCTTAAGACCTTTTCTGCAAGGCGGGTTCTCGCCATAGCAATTCCGGCTTGCAAACCATCTTCTGCACCTTCTCCGCCAACATTTCCCGCATATGTTTTCAGCATCTTAAGTGCTTTTTTCACTGCACTTCCTCCGCCTTTTATTGTTGCCTTTCCTGCCCCGAATCCAAGAACGTCAAGGGCTGAATCTCCTAAACTTATTAAGCAACCGATAATAGCCTCTGAAGAAGCAAGTTCTTGTGCAGCTTCTTCGTCAAGTCCCATTTCAAGCAGTTCATAATATGCAGCGCCCATTGTTTGCTCATAGCCGTGCTTTGCCCCTGCGATAATATGTGCTGCCTGCAGTCCGGGAACTCCGTAAAACTGAGCAATGCCGCCTACTATATAAATTCCCAAATTATCACCTATCTGATGTTTGTATTGAGGAATCTGAGCTATATTTGACGATAGTATATCCTCAAACCAACTGTCGGGGGCTATAACATCTTGGTTATTTTCTGCCATTTTATTTGCGGTCTCAAGTTGAGTTTCGGCGGCTGCAAGATATCTTTTGTCTCCTGTATAGGCATAGTCATGGAGATTGCTATTTGCCTTTTGGTGAAGATCGGATATTCTGTAGTTTATAGCAATAGTAGAGTCATAGTCTTTTTCTTTATATTTTACAGCATCCTCGCTTGCACCTAATTCAGCAGCTATAACGTTTGTATCGATTTTGTTTGCAGCATTAAGTTTTGACAACCATGGAGATACCGTCTTTGCAGCGTATTCAATGGAAGTTGCAGTAGCATCATTTATGTTGCTTGCTTTACTCCTATTGAATGTTATCCCCGTGATGTAGCTGTTTTCGTTGGTTTCATATGTGAATGCTTCAGGATATTTATCTATCCATTGATTCAGATAATCATACTGTCCCGCTGTGGCGGTATTGCCATAGAGCTCATCAAAGGCTCTGTCTCGAGCTTTTTCTATACGTTTTAGCTCGTTGGTAGAATTAAATATCTTTGCCTCATCAGGGGCTTTAAGCTTTGACTGTTCGTTTAACCAGTCTAATTCATCAAAGTCAATTTCACTTTTGGCTCCGGTGAGGAAATCTCCAATCATGTATCCGGCTTCGTTGCTTAAGGCAGTAAAGTCCTTGTCTTTATACTTTTCCTTAAAATATTTTTCCTTTTCGGAAGAAGCTGTGTCTTTTGTCGAGGCCTTATTTGTATCATCAGGCAATTTTGCAGGTTGTTCCTTTGCCGGGGAATTTGTCAAACGTCTCTTGGAGCCTTCTTCCTTTATCCGCTCATACTGTTCCTCTTTTACTTTGGAAAAGTCTTTGCCTTCATCGGGACTTGGAACTGCGGGGGGAGGTGGGTTTATTACCTTTGGTGATTTCGTGTCTTCCGGTACAGTGCTTTTTTCTTTTTTAGTGAACATTTTTTCTCCGATGTAATATTCACTTATTTCATCCGCTTCCTCTTCATTGATATTGCCATTGTCCACATTTTCATGAAGATATTTTTTTAATCCATCGTCTCCGCCCTGGAGAAAATACCCCGAGGCATAGTCTTTTATTTCTTTTAATTCCATTAAATTCCTACTTTGTTTTCTTCATAAGCTAAAAATGGCCAAATTTAACTTGTGAGTATATTATAACCTAAAAAGTTACGGATGTCAACAGTAAATATCTTTAAAAGTTATAAAAAAGAGAAAAATA
>JAZRHF010000007.1:0-3866 GCA_045644565.1 Clostridia bacterium
CGATGGTGAGTGAATATATCTTGTGGGTATGGAAATTGCACCTGTTTTAATGCCTGAGCCTGTTGTATGAACTGCACCTGCATCTGTTCCGCCCGCAGTTAAAACCTCGAGCTGATAGGGGATTTTATTTTTATCTGCAAGTTCAACAAGCTTATTTCGCACTTCGCTATGGCATATTACCGAGCGGTCCATAACCTTTATTGCCGCGCCTCCGCCGAGCTTTACTGCCATTGGCTTATCTGAAGGAGTATCTCCCACATCCGTTACATCAATTGCCAGAGCATAGTCTGCGTCAATGCCGAATGCGGCTGTTTTTGCACCTCTCAGCCCCACTTCTTCCTGAACAGTGAATATAAAATATATTTCATTCTTGGGATTTTCAATGCGTTTCATTGCTTCAAGAGCAACAAAACATCCTGCTCTGTTATCAAGAGCTTTTGAAATAACAGTTGTTCCGTTTTCCCAGTAATCACCAACAAAAACACCCATATCCCCAACGTTTATATCACCTTTATTTCCTGTGTCTATAAACATTTTATCAATTGTATATTTTTCTGTTCCGAATTCCACTCCAACAACGCCCACAGTGCCGTCAGAGAATTTAACACGTCTGCCCATCAGGTCTTTTACACGCAAACCGCCAACAGGTGCAAAACGCAAAAAGCCTTTTTCGTCTTTATATGTTACAACAATACCGATTTCGTCCATATGGGCACATACAAGGATTTTTTTACCGCCGTTTCCCTTTCGTGCAATAAGATTACCTAAGGCATCTGTATAGCTTTCGTCGCAGAAGCTCTGTATTTCATTTTGAATAAGAGCAACAACCGCTCCCTCTCTTCCCGAGGGGCCGCTGCATTGAGTTAATTTTTTCAGAAGCTCCATTCCATTATTCCTCCAATTTCCCTTAAATAAGCTTTTGCAAAATCTTGCATAGCCTCAATATCATTCATATCTGCCACACCCACAGGTGAATGGAGATATCTGCAGGGTACTGATGCACTTGCAGTAATAACTCCGCCTGCTGCAAGGTGAATGCTGCCTGCATCATTTCCGCCTGCCGTTGTACGCTTCAGCTGATATCTGATTCCGTTCTTTTCTGCCAATTCTGCAAGCTTTTTTAAATGACTTTCATTTGCAATGGTTCTTCCGTCCATAAACGAAAGAGCCACTCCGCCGCCGCAGGTTGTTACCTCGCACTCAGGCTCCACCTTATAAACATCTGCACAGGTGGTGCTTTCAAGAACGAGTGCAACATCAGGTGCAATCGCCTCGGCACACACCGTACTTCCGCGAAGACCTACCTCTTCCTGTGTTGTAAAGCAGGCATACAAATCAAACTCTGTTTCTTCCTTCAAAAGCTCTGCAAGCACAGCACATCCTGCTCTGTCGTCTATAGCTTTTGCTTTTATACGGGAGCCTCCAAGATTTCCATAAACTGTATCAAAAGTTGCATAGTCGCCTATAGACACATATTTTTCCGCTTCTTCCTTTGAAGATGCACCAATATCAATATATAAATCCTTTTCTTTCGGAACGCTGTCCCGTTCGCCTTCTGACAAAAGATGGATCGCCTTTATTCCGATAATTCCACGCGTTCCGTCTTTAAACACAACTTTTTTCCCAAGTATCACCCGAACATCTATTCCGCCTACGGTTTTGAATCTGAGATAACCCTTATCCGTAATCCCTGAAATTATAAATCCTACCTCATCCATATGGGCAGAAATCATTATTTTTTTGTTGCTGTTTCTGCCTTTTTTATATGCAATCAAATTCCCAAGCATATCGGTGCGAAGCTCGGTTACAAAAGGTGCAATATATTCCTTAATTATACTGCGGATTTCGCCCTCATCACCGCTTACACCATGAGCATTACATAGCTTTTCTATAAGCATAACCATTCCTCCCAATCATCGTCAATCCCCTCAAGAAACTTAACAAGCAAATCAGAGGTCGCTTGCAGATCGGAAAGCTTCATTGTTTCTACAGGATTGTGCATATATTTAAGAGGAAGGGATAAAAGCGCTGTTGCAACACCTGTTCCCGCAATCTGGATTGCCCAGGCATTTGTTCCTGTGTAGCCGCCATCTACATCTATTTCAAAAGGAATATCGTTTGCCGATGCAGTATTTATAAGACGTTTTCCCAGACCCGGATGTATATTCGGGCCCTTTGAAATCACCACTCCACATCCGCATTCGTATGCATCCGAGCTATTGTCGGGAGTTATTCCATGACAAACATCTATAGAAATACTTATATGCGGTGAAATAAGATTTGCCGCCGTTTTTGCACCTCGCAGCCCTACTTCTTCCTGTACGGTTGCAACTGCATAAACATCTGCATTGATATCTGAGCTTTTAATTCTATTAAGCACATCGGAAATAACTGCCACTCCCGCTCTGTCGTCAAGAGCTTTAAGACTTATGGTTTCATCCTTCATTTCTCCTACAGACTGAGCAAGAGTAATAGGAGTACCGATTTTTACAAGCTCTGAAATTTCTTCAAACCCGTAGCCTGTGTCTATATACATTTTATCTGACTTAAGAGCTTTTTTTGATTCTCCGTCTTTTTGGAGATGAGGAGGTTTTGCTCCGATAATGCCGATTATATCACGACTTCCGTGAATAGTCACCTCGGACCCAGGCAATATTCTGCTGTCGATTCCGCCAACGCTGACAAAGCTGAGAAAACCTTTTTCATCTATTCCTGAAACCATAAGTCCGATTTCGTCCATATGGGCTTCTATCATAATCCTTAGAGAATTCTCTCTGCCGCACCGCTTTACTGCAACAACATTTCCAAGACTGTCGGTAAAGCACTCGTTTCCGCTTCCTTTAAAAAATTCTTCCACTTCTTTTGAAAAACTATATTCGAAGCCTGAAACACCGCGCATATCACTTAGTTTTTTTACTGAATCCTTCAATTTCTTCCTTCCTTCACACTAAGAGCAAGATACATTCCCATGTATTTTGCGCCTATATTTCTTTTATGCATCTCTCCGCAAAGAGATATTTTATCCATAGCAAGAAGAAGCTGTTGTTCGTCGGCATAGCCAGCAATACCTCTCAGCTTTTCTGAATAATCTGAATTTATAACATTTTTAAGCATTCCTTCCTGAATAAAGAGAATATCTCTGCAAAACAAGAGTAAAATGTCGAGAACATCAGCCACATTTTCTTTATTACGTTCAAAAAATTCCGAAACGTCAAATGCTTCGTTATAATCACCTGACAGTATTCCCGATACCGCCTTAAAACATTCATCACGAAGAATTGAAAATTCAGGACTTTGAAGAAGATTCTCAAGCCGTCCGGGATTTCCGTTGGCATAGGTTATATAAAACGCAAGACTATCACCCATACCGGGATATTTTTCTTCTATATGCTTTTTCATACGCGATGATGAAACCCCGTGAAAATGAACGGATGCACATCTTGAAATCACAGTTTGTAAAAGCTTTGAAAGGTCGCTTACAACTATGATAAAGGAAGCGTAAAGAGGAGGCTCTTCAAGAGTTTTCAAAAAGGCATTCTGCGCCTCCCGGGTCAGAAGGTCACCCTCTATAATATACACCTTTTTCTTTGAATAGAAAGGCTTTATAAGTGCATCGGTATTTACATCGCGCATAACATCTACGCCAATTGTTTTTTTATCTTTTTCAGGAACTACAAGTTTTATATCGGGATGAGTTCCTGCCTTCGCCATTATGCAGGATTTACAGCTTCCGCAAGGAGAAAGCTCACTCTCGCAACAAGTAGCCGCAGCAATGAGCGACGCCGCTATATGCTTTCCCATACCTATCGGGCCTTCAAAAATATATGAATGAGAGCTTTTACCGTTTCTGATAGCATTTATAAGGG
>JAZRHF010000008.1:0-5680 GCA_045644565.1 Clostridia bacterium
TTCGTACCGTTCGCCCTCTGCGCGATGGTGTGATAGCCGACTTCTATGCCTGCGAAATGATGATTCGCGGTATGATTAAAATGATTCCTAACCCAAAACTGCGAATGCACCACAAAATTCTCGATTTTGAGTGCAGTACACGGAAAAAAGCCGAAGGAATCCTTGACGGATTGCAAGGCTTTTTGACACAGTAATGTGCCAAAATCGTGGATTTTGGGCGATTTATCCCTAAGGAGCACCGCCGTTTTCAGCGGGCGGTTTTTTCAGATGTGTTTTTTCAATTTTGCATAGAGTTCAAATCGGTTTGTTACATCAAACTTTGCATAAATGGAACTTGTATGCTTTTTGATAGTGCTCTCGGTTACAAACAATTCTTCTGCAATTTCTTTTCGTTGTTTGTTGGAAAGCAGTTTTATTAATACATCTTTTTCTCTTTCGGTAATTCGGCTGACAATTTCATTGCAATTTAATATATGTTCAATGTCTTTTTCGCTAAAGAGCGCTGTATCATCAGACTGAATCGTTCCCGACAGATATTCTTCTGCTTTTTTTGAAGTGTTTGCAATTATGATACTTCCGTTTTCACCTCTGATACCGTACTCCTGCAGGATACCGTACAAGAGCAAAATGAAAAGTTCGGATATTACATAGGACACCGTTAAAAATTCAAATCCACGAGGCAGCAGCTGTTCTGCAAACCATATTACAATACTGCAAAGCACGGCACACAGTAAAAAGCTTGTGTGGAGCGTGGATGTAATTTTCTTTTTTACCGCAGAGTGTATAATTACAACCAGCATTAAAGCAAAGTACGAAAACAAATATATGTAGTAAAGTAAGTGCAAAGGTCCGTAATCACGAACAAGCCTTGTGACACCGTTTATAATTTCTATTGAAACATTTTTATAATAGAAAGGCAAAATTCCCGGTGTAAGTGTTACAAAAAGTACGGCTATACTGATAAGAGAAAGTGCAGGTAAGAGCCACTTTTTCAAATTCAGATTACACAAATTAAGTATCATTTTAAGCAGCAACAACGGCAAGAAAACCTGACCTAAATATGCTACTCTGTTACCGTTTAAGGCAAAGGAAAGGCTTGATGCAACCGAAATCAGAAAGTGACCCAAGTTACACACGAACACCGATATAAACAAGAGCAATAAACATATATCTTTTTTTCTGTCAACTGCGAGGCACACGCCAATCAAAGCCAGCGATATGACGCAGAGGATACCATAAGCTATACTCATTTCAAGTTCCTCCATCATATATTCCTATTGTCAGATAAGTCTATTTCTATTCTGTTTCTTTTGCAGAAAGCTTTCGTCATATTACATTATAGCATAATCAGCCATAATTTTTCATCAGTAAAATGTAGCAACCTCTTCGGTGGGTGCATCTGCCTTTTCAATTTTTGTAAGAACCAAAACCGGAGCTTTCTGTGTGTAGAGCTTGTGCTGTTTCATAATAATTCTTGCAGTTATGGTGTACCATCCGGCGTTGTCGGCAATAATTTCTTCATCGGATTCGCAGGCAATGGGACGAAATGCAATATCATCGGCACAGCAGGTCATTACCCTTCTTCCGATTAAAAGCCCTTTTTCATCAAGCTCTTTGGGACGGGCTACCATGCCCTTGAACTTAACCGTTCTGCCGTCGTATTTAGAGGGTTCCTCCATCAAATCACGATACCAGATGGCATAATCCTTATCTTCTATGGTGATAATGGGAGCATTCACATCAAAAGGCAACGGGTCTTCAATGTTATCATATTCGATTTCGCCGTTCAGATATTCATATATTATCTGGGTGCGGCGGTTTATTCCTCTTATAATTTTATGAATCTGCTCTTTGTCCGTTTTATCTGTCGCTCTGTTTAACGCCACAAGCTCACAGTCATTGAGCTTGTCAACCATAAGCTGACGCATATTGTTATTGTAAGAGATAAAGGTTTCGCTGTCTGCAAAAAATATCTGCTGATAGATAACCCAGTTGTCGGGAAGGTTTTCATAAAGGTCTGAAAGATTCCACATTCCGTTATATTCGATAACCACACGGTCTGCCTTGTGCATACGGCATACCTTGGAAAGAGTGTTCTTTTTAAGCTCGTCGGGAGAATTTACAATTTCCATAAATACATTTTCAATGACAAATTTATCCTTGTTGTATTCCTCTTCTCCTTCTTCGCACACCAAAAGAAGCGTTCTGTCCTTGGGATTAAACTTTTCATCCTCCAGAGTTTCCTGTATGAACTTGGTTTTTCCAGATTCCAAAAATCCGGTAAAAAGATATACCGGTACTTCCTTTTCTCTAAGCATATCTTACTCCTTAACTCCGAAAAGCTCAGAAAGAGCTTTTTTGTTAATCTTCGATCCTATAACGCAAATTCTTCCGATTACGTCAGCGCCGCCTTCTCTTACGTCGCTTTCACCGGGGATATAGTCATAATGAATCCAGGTGCCTTCACCTGCAACAATACCCTTAGCTCTTAAAATTATTCCGTATTTTTCTTCATCGGAAAGAGCGTTCAATGCATTTTCAATTTCTTCCTTAGTATATTTCTTGCCTGTTTCAACACCCCAGCTTGTAAATACATCATCTGCATGGTGGTGATGGTGATGATGGTCGTGGTCATGGCAACCGCAGTCGCAGTCTTCGTCGTGGTCATAGTGGTGATGATGTTCATGGTCATGGCACTCTTCGTCGTGGTCATGGTGGTGGTGATGCTCATGGTCATGGCAACCGCAGTCGCAGTCTTCGTCATGGTCGTGGAGGTGGTGATGCTCATGGTCATGGCAACCGCAGTCGCAGTCTTCGTCATGGTCATGATGGTGATGGTGCTCATGGTCATGACAACCGCAATCGCAGTCTTCATCATGGTCGTGATGGTGGTGATGCTCATGATCGTGACAACCGCAATCGCAGTCTTCATCATGGTCGTGGTGGTGATGCTCATGGCACTCTTCATCGTGGTCATGGTGATGGTGATGATGTCCGCATTCAGGGCAAACATCTTCCTCCTCAAGATGCTTAAGAGCCGCCTCAAGTGTGTTTTCATGCTCCATAGCCGAAAGTATAGCTTCGCCCGTAAGCTCATCCCAGGGAGTTGTCACAATAACTGCATTTTCGTTATGCTCTCTTATAAGAGCAATGCTTTCTGCAATTTTTTCCTCTGCAGCGTTTCCCGTATGGCTCAAAACTATGCAAAGTGCATTTTTAATCTGGTCGTTATAAAACTCGCCAAAGTTTTTCATATACATTTTGCACTTCTTAACATCGGCAACCGTAGTAAATGCATTTAATTCAAGCTCCTCACACTCTGCCGATTCAACCGCCTTTATAACGTCGGAAAGCTTGCCTACACCGGAAGGCTCAATTAAAATTCTGTCGGGATTAAATTCTTTTACAACCTTAACCAAAGCCTCGGAAAAATCCCCCACAAGAGAGCAGCAGATGCATCCGGAATTCATCTCGGTAATTTCAATTCCCGCTTCTTTAAGAAATCCGCCGTCGATGCCGATTTCACCAAATTCATTTTCTATCAAAACAACTTTTTCGCCCTTGTACGCCTCTTTTATAAGCTTTTTAATCAGAGTTGTTTTACCTGCACCCAAAAAGCCTGAAAATATATCAACTTTTGCCATAAAAACCATTCCTTCTTTTCATTTGATAATATGTAATTATATAACTTAACCATGAAAAAGTCAAGGCTATGGACACAAAAAAACTGACGGGCAATGCCCGTCAGTTTCTATGTATCAATTAGTCAAAAAGATTAATTGTAGCTGTCTGAGTTGCAGCGTCCCAATCAACCTTGTAGCCAAGGTTTTCAGAGATGAATCTTAAGGGAATTAAGGTTCTTCCGTCCTGAATGAAGGGAGGTGCATCCATCATAACACGTCTGCCGTTTACACGAGCCTGCTTGTTGTCGATTGTTACAACAACTGTAGCAGAATCTGTCTTAATTGTAGCGGCTCTTGTGTCGCCGTTCCATTCGATTGCAGCGCCTGCGATTTCAAAGATACCTCTTACGGGAACGAAAGTTCTGTCGTCCTTAATGATAGGAGCTGTGTCGAAGTCAACGGGAACTTCGCCGTTTTCAGTAACCTTTACAATTGTGTTCTTTCCGATTGTAACCTTGATTGCGCTTGCTTCATCCTTCCATGTGTCGCCCTTGGAAGCTGCGATGAAGTCAATGTTGAAGCTTGAGGGATAGTCAGCCTTGTCGTACTGAAGAACGATTGTGTTAGCACCTTCGTTAAGTGTAACATTTACCTTAATCATTCCGTAAGCTGCCCAAACATCCTTCTGAACTGTGGGGAAATAAATCTTCTGTGCTGCAGCGTCGTTAACTGTAAGGTTAGCGCTCTGTGCCCATGCATGACCGTTGTCATAACCGATATAAATATCCTGTGCACCTGCAACAACTGCATTTACTGTGAACTTGATACCGGGTGTTGCTTCGGGATTGGTCTTCCAGCAGGTCATAGCTACACAACCTGTGCCGTTGTAACCTTCATGGTCGGAGTTTACCTTTGCGCCGTCGATAACTTCTGCATCTTCAGCTTCAAAGTAAGCCCACATTCTCTTGTCCTTACCTTCGAAATACTTCGCAACGGAAGCAGAGTCGTTAGGACGCTTTGTTTCTTCGCCTTCTCCGGGTTCTACAACTGCGGGCTTTGCTGCATCAGCCTTAGCCTCTTCAGCTGCGAAAACAACTGTACCCATAGCAAAAAGCATTGCCACTGTTAATACGATTGCCAAAAACTTTTTCATGATGATTCCTCCTAAAAATTTCTTTATATCAGCTTAATCGCTTATATGAATTTTAACATAAAAATTTTGTTAAGTCAATAAGAAATTAGAATAAAATGCAAAAAGACGCACAGAAATTTCTGTGCGTCTTTAAAATTAACATCAGTAATTGCCGGAAGGCTTCTTATACCCTGTTCTTCTGTTTTCTCCCGCCTTCTTTACATCCTGCATACGATCGGTGGAATCCTGCTTGAATTTTGCAAGCTTATCCTCAAAAGAAAGGTCTTCAGACTTATCGGAACCGAAAGAAAATTCCGCAGGAACTCCTGAAAACACATACTTTTTCTTTCTTTCTTCTTCCTGTGCTTTCTTAATGGAAAGACCGATTTTTCCGCTAGGATCAACATTCATAATCTTGACCTTTACCGTATCTCCCACTTTGAGATGTTCGTTAATGTCTTTTACATAATCCTTTGACACCTCAGATATATGTACAAGACCGGACTTTCCTCCCTGAAGCTCAACAAACGCTCCAAAGGTAGTTATACCCGAAACCTTACCTTCAACAATTTTCCCCAATTCCAATTCCACGGAAACTGCGCCTCCCCCAAATTATCTCTTGTATAAAAACAGCATCATCTGTTTGAATCAATAAACTTTTTTTCATCGGGATATACCAACCCGAGTTCTTCCCTTGCCGTTGCCTCTATTGTTTCACGACTGTCCGCATTCTCAATTTCTTCCCTGAGCCTGATGACAACGAATCATTTGTTAAACATTGTATGAAGAACAAGAATATTATTAGCGATTTATCAAAGAATCCATGGATGACTTTTCCAAGGACAAACCCGTCCGCAAATGAAAGAGCCCTCGGATATTTACTTAGCTCTTTAGATGGTCATTATGTTTTCCATATAGCTCTCCA
>JAZRHF010000009.1:0-16453 GCA_045644565.1 Clostridia bacterium
AAAAGCTTTCGGACATCGCCTTTGAATGCGGATTTCAGAGTATAAGAAGCTTTAACGCCTGCTTTAAGACACACTTTTTAAAAACTCCCTCAAAGTATCGTAAATGTGGTAAGGTTTGAAAAAATGGTTGATTTGATTAAAAATTTTTGATAATGAGAGTTATTTTATACACCCGGTAGAAATGCAACCTGAAGTTCATAGTACCGGGGCGGAAAATCAGTTGATTTTTTCAAGGATATATGCTAAAATGTAGAAAAGGAGTGAAGATTAGTGAATTCTGTAATATATAATCCATTAGAAGAGTTTGAGAACAAATATAAAGATCTTCACCTTGGAAAAACTACGGAATTTTTTGATTCGCTGACAGATAAATCCGGAGTTAATATTGAAGAAAACAGAAAAACGGTTTCAGAATACCTTCTTGCAACAGAAAATCTTAAAGCACTTAAAAGAAAGCTGACCCTTTTAAGGGTTTTGAGGGTGCTGATGATAATTTCGATATTGCTTATTCCTGTGGTTTTGTTGAAAACCACACCGAAAATAAGGGCTCTTAGGGTAGAGGTAGAATCTTCCTCCGATAAAAAAGATGAACTTTTAAGGGAAGCATACAGACAAATGCAACCCTTGAATGATTTATTTACGGAAAGGGATGCCATTAATCTGACAGGAGAAACGATCCCGTTGCTTTCGTTCGATTCCTGCTTTTCTCAGGAAAGAGAAACGGATATGAAAGTGAATTATGATTTTGATACTTCAGGGGAAGGGGAAGAGTCCACACTTGAAGCCTTGTCGGGAGAATATAACGGAAATCCCTTTTTGTTTGAAAATAAGATTATACATACCATGGGAACAGAGGTTTACCACGGATATAAAACTATTTCCTGGACGGAATCCTACAGAGACAGCAACGGTAAATTACAACGAAGAACAAGAACTCAGACTTTGCATGCAACGGTAGAAAAGCCTAAACCCTATTACGGCACGCAGGTAGTGCTTAATTACGGCTCTCAGGGAGCACCTGATTTGTCGTTTACAAGGGATGCAACCCATCTTAACAGAAAAAGTGACAAGGCAATTGACAAATATGTAAAGAAGGGCGAAAAGAAGCTTAAGAGATTGACGGATAAAGCCTTAAGGGAGAACGATGACTTTGTCAGCATGTCCAATTCCGAGTTTGAAGTTTTGTTTGACGCTCTTGACAGAACGGATGAGGTTCAGTTCAGGAGTCTTTTCACTCCGCTGGCACAAACAAATATGGTGGATCTGATACTGTCTGATTCAGGATACGGAGATGATTTTAATTTTATTAAAACCAACCGTATGAATCGAATTGTATCCGAGCATAGCCAGGGCAGAAAAATAAACATTTTGCCGAATGAATATATTTCCTACTCTTTCGATATAATCAAAGAAAACTTTATAAACAAGAACGTGGACTTTTTCAAGGCGGTATATTTTGATTTTGCTCCTGTTCTGGCAATTCCCGCATATCAGGAAAGACCTGTGCACTCCCTTAAGCCTTTGCCCGATTATAATCAGCTGTATGCTTTGAAGGAATGCGAGGCATTGGCAAATGCGGTAAGTAAAGAATTTACGGTTCACCCGGATTCGAAAACCTCAGCAATACTTAAATCAAGCTTTGTAAGGTCGGTAAATGGTGCCGATGAAACAACTATCACGGCACGTTCTTATGATATTGAAGAACGAGTGGATTATGTATCGGTTTTGGGAGGAGATGGAAGATATCACACGGTGTCTGTTCCGTGGGATGAATACATGCCTCTTACATGGATAACCAACTTTTTTATAACAAAGCGTGAAAATGCAACAGGGCATGATGTTATGGCAAGTCGAAACGGCCTTTGCATATTCAGAAATAATTAATTTGAAAAGGAGAAATGAAAATGGCTAATCAGTTAGATGAACTTAATCCCGAGGTAAGAGAAGAGGGACTTGATACTAACGTTATTGTTAAGAAAATTCCCGCAGAAGTAGGATTCGGTTCCACTTTATTTGAAATCGTTTTGTGGTTAATGGGAATCATTCCGGGTTTGATTTTTCTTTTTATGAAAATCAGCGCGCAGAAGCATTTTGATCAGCTTCAGCAGAAAATTCAGAGAAATGCATCACAGATTGACAACTACCTTGAGCAGAGAGTTATGGTTTTGCAGAACTGTGCAAAATTGCTTGATAAGGCAATTGACCTTGACAAGGAAACCTTTGAAAACATCGCCAAGTACAGAGCAGGAGTTTCAGATGATGAAGCCCGTAATGAATTCGGCGGACAGGTTGATAACATTGCAAGAAGTATCAATGTAGCTGTTGAAAGCTATCCCGACCTTAACGCTCACAGAGAAATTGCCGACGCAATGCAGCAGAATATGTATCTGCAGAGAGAAATAACTGCGGCAAGAGAGCTTTATAACGATACGGTAAACGAATGGAATAAGGATATTTTTGCATGGCCTGCAAAGATGATTGTTGCGGCTAAAAAAGGCTATACTACAAGAATTCCTTTCGCCGCATCAAAAGAAGTTAAGGAGCAGGCAAGAAGCGTATTCTTTTAATTAAAAAAGCAAGGATTTATCCTTGCTTTTTTTTACGAGTTGTGATATATTTTTCTGGTATGAATTTCTGAAAAGAACAGAGGTAATGATAAAGTGGCAAATAAAGCAGCACAAAAAGAAGGCGTAGGAAAAGCCTGGCTTTTGATTTTTTTGGGATGGCTTATCTATTCCTTTTCCTATTTAGGCAAGGTTAATTTTAATGCAAATATCACCCTTATTATCGAAGAATACGGAATAACAAAGGATGAGGCGGGATTAATTCCATCATTTTTCTTCTTTGCCTATGGGATAGGTCAGGTGGTAAACGGTCTTTGCTGTAAAAAATATAATATAAAATGGATGATTGCAGGAAGCTTGTTTCTGTCAGGCGTAATAAATCTTGCAATTGCGCTTGGCGCTCCGTTTTTCTTAATTAAATGGCTCTGGATGGTAAACGGCTTTTCGCTGTCCGTTTTGTGGCCTACGGTTATAAGGCTTTTATCAGAGTCATTGCCGGGAAAAGCACTTGGGACTTCCAGCGTGATTATGGGTACAACCGTTGCAGTCGGGACATTCATAATTTACGGATTAAGCTCTCTTTATGCAGGCGTCTTTAACAGCTTTAAGCCTGCTTTTTACACTGCGGCAGTTGCGGTAATCGGGGTTTCTTTTATCTGGCTTTTGATGTATAAAAAAGCGGTGGATTTGTCAAAATCCGAAAAGAAGGATGAGGAAAACTCTTCCGAAGTAAAGGAAAAAACATCTGAAAAGATAACCATAGGAAAAGCCGATAAAAAGCTTTTATATCTTACAATAGGAGTACTTGCCTTTATTGCAATAGGTGTAAACTTAATAAAGGACGGGCTTGGCACCTGGGTTCCTTCAATACTTAAGGAAGAATTTAATATGAGCGATTCCATTTCAATTTTGCTTACCTTGCTTTTACCTATGGTAGCAATTCTCGGAAATGCATTTGCTCTAAATATACATAAAAAAATTCCCGATTATGTAAACCAGTGCGGAATAACTTTTTCGGCTATTGCCGTTGCAATTTTGGGCATAATAGGGTTTATGCGACTTGAGCTGGCAATATTTATGCTTGTGACTTTGGTAATTGCAAACTTTTTGGCGTCAAGCCTTAACAGCCTTATTACAAGTATTTTCCCTATGTTTATGCGAGGTAAGGTAAATTCCGGTATGTTTGCTGGGATATTGAACGGCTTTTGCTATGTGGGAAGCACAATAAGCTCCTACGGGCTTGGCGTAATTGCCCAGAACTTCGGCTGGACGGCAGTTTTCTTGACGCTTATACTTTTCAGCGTTATTGTTTGCATTGTTTGGGCAGGGTACAGAATTGCAAAAAAATTCATAAAAGCGAATTAAAGATAAAAAAAGGGAGGGGTTTTATGACTACACATAAAATAGCGGTTATAGCAGGAGCAAACCTTAATCCCGAAAGGGAATTTCCCTCAATGTTTTAGCCCATTCACGGCTCTGCTCCCGATTTAGGCGGAAACGCCACTACAAAAGAAGTGGGCGACCTTATAATAGAAAAATTAAGAAGTATTTAAGTGGCAAGTAGCGGATAAAAATGAATAAAAACACCTTTTTTTGAAAAAACTAACAGTGTATTTTTTGAAAAGAGGTGTATTTTATGTTTAAACACGAAAAAATGCTTTTTCATCCCGTAGAGATTGAAAAGCCAAATCCCGGGTATGCGGCGCTTTTGCAGGAACAGCTGGGAGGGGGAAACGGCGAGCTTAAAGCTGCAATGCAGTATATGTCTCAAAGCTTCAGGATAAAGGATCCTGAAATAAAGGATTTATTTTTAGACATTGCGGCGGAAGAACTTGGGCATATGGAAATGATTGCCCAGACAATTAATTTATTAAACGGACACGACGTTGATGCATCAGGCGTTCCGTCAGGCGAAATTCAGACACACGTTCAGCTTGGTCTTAACCCCGGGCTTATAAATGCATCGGGATACTCCTGGACGGGAGATTATGTAACTGTTACGGGGGATTTATGTGCCGATTTGCTTTCAAACATTGCATCGGAACAGCGTGCAAAGGTGGTATATGAATACCTTTACAGACAGATTAATGACAAATGTGTGAGAGAAACCATTGATTTTCTCTTAAACAGGG
The DNA here is from genome assembly GCA_045644565.1 of Clostridia bacterium. Lineage (GTDB taxonomy): Bacteria > Bacillota > Clostridia > CAKSNL01 > HGM11501 > HGM11501. The sequence goes on from JAZRHF010000009.1 coordinate 4,697, forward strand.
AAGAAGCTCACAATCAGCTTTTCAGGGACGCCTTCAATAAGGTGCAGGACAGCGGCTCAAACAGAGACTTCGGAACAACAAAGGCGGCAAGAATGTATTTCAGTATGTCGGGTCCCGATGCATCTTCTGAAATTAACACACAAAAGCCTTCGTTTAATTGAGAATTTAATTATGACAATGGCACCGCCCCTGAAGAATCCGGGACATAGAAAGGAGATTCTTCGTCATTCGGCGTAAAAAGCGCCGAAGACTCAGAATGACAGGCAACACGAAAGAAGCTCCCTTGTGTTAAGACGCAAGGGAGCTTTTGCTTTGTTTTGAAACCAACTCTTGATTTTATTTTCTTTCGTGATATACTTATTTTGAGGTGGTTTTATGAAAATATTAAATCTCGGGTCGTGTAATATTGACTATGTATATTCTCTTCATCATATCGTAGCTCCCGGCGAAACGGAAACAAGCACAAAGCTTGAAGTTTTCCCCGGCGGTAAAGGGCTTAATCAGTCCATTGCGGCATCACGTGCAGGCGCAAAGGTATATCATGCAGGATTTGTGGGAGAGGGAAGCGAGATACTTACCGATATCCTTTCAGAAAGCGGTGTTGACACATCCTTAATCAAAAAGCTTGATGTGAAAAACGGACACGCCATTATTCAGGTAGCAGAAACAGGAGAAAATTCGATTTTTCTTTATCCCGGTTCAAACGAAATGCTGACAAAGGAATATATCGACTCTGTTATTGATGTGTTTGAAAAGGGCGACATTCTTCTTTTGCAAAATGAGGTAAATCTTGTTTCCTATGCGGTGGATAAAGCATATGGAAAGGGAATGACGGTTGTGCTTAATCCGTCACCCTTCAACGAGAAAATAGGAGAAATTGATTTTGATAAGCTTTCATATATTATCCTTAACGAAGTGGAAGCTGCGGCAATTTCAGGGAAGGACGATATAGAAGAAAGCATCGCCTTTATGAAGGAAAAATATAAGGGGCTTAAAATAATGCTTACCCTCGGCAAAAAAGGTTGCATTTATTTTGACGGAGAAAGAGAGCTTTTTAACGAAGCTTATCCCGTTAAGGCGGTTGACACAACTGCGGCAGGTGACACCTTTACAGGCTATTTCCTTTCGGGAATTATTGAGGGCGAGGATATGCCTTTGATACTTAAAAAAGCATCCCTTGCCTCTTCAATTACAGTATCCCGTATGGGTGCGGCGCCTTCCATTCCCGAAAAAGAAGAGGTTATCTTAACTATGTAAATATAACCTGCCTTTGGTCTTTCAAAGGCAGGTTTTTTTCATCTTGAAAATCTTTTAAAAAACGCTGATTTACCTTGTATTTTTCTTTTACTTGTGTTAAAATGAGAAAAAAAGTAAAACTTATATTAATTATATGGCAGGAAAGGGTGTCTTTTATGAATTATGCGGCGTTTTCATTAAACGGAACCTGGAAAATGAGCTATAAGGAAGATGAATATATCGGTAAGGTAAACCCCTGGAATGATGGGGCTTTAAGATTAAATTCCGAAGCGGCAGCGGTAGACGGTGCCGTGCCCGGTTACTGGGAGGATATGACGGATAAATTTATCTTCACTCCCTTTTACAGAGGCATAAGAATAAATCCCGAATACGGTATACAGAAATACCCCATCACGGGCTTTGCTCCCGATATGGCTCTGCCTAATCCGGTGGGTAACTTTTTCTATCAGAGAAGCTTTATTTGCGAGGACATAAAAAAGGACGCTTATTTGCATTTTGACGGAGTGCAGAATAAAGTTTCGGTATGGATAAACGACGAATTTATCGGTATGCACGAAGGCTACAGTGCTCCCTTTGACATAAAAATTCCGGACGGACTTCTCTCGGACGGTGAAAACACCGTTTCCCTTTCCGTTTCAAACTTCCGCTTAAAGGGCTATGGCGATTATCCTGTTTCGGGATTGACTTCCCGTGCGGCAAACGAATGTACAGGCGGTATCACGGGGGATTTAGAGCTTCGTGTATATAACTCGCCCCTTCGTGATGTGGTAATTAAAATATCAGACGATACGAAAAAAGCGTTTGTGTCTGTTATCGCAGAAGGTGAGGCAAAGGTTTCCTACACCGTAAAAGACAAAGATGTCGTAATTAAAAAGGGCGAAGCAGATGGAGATTTTTCCTTTGATACAGAAGGAATGGAGCTTTGGAGCCCCGAAAACCCCAAGCTTTACACCTTAACGGTTGAAAGCAAAGAAGGCTCAATCGAGAGAAAATTCGGTGTAAGACGCCTTATGCCTGACGGACCTCATTTTCGTCTTAACGGAATCCCCTATTTCCTTCGCGGAATATGTGAGCATTGCTATTTCCCCGAAACAATCCACCCCGCTCACGACCTTAACTATTACAGAAGCATAGTGCGTGAGGTTAAAAAGCTTGGCTTTAACTTTATCCGCTTCCATACCTACATTCCCGAAGAGGAATATATGCAGGCGGCAGACGAGCTCGGAATTCTTCTTCACGTTGAAAGCCCAAACAATACAAGCCTTTCCGAATGGAAGGAAATAGTTAATTTCTGCCGTCGCCACACTTCCGTTGTTATTTACTGCTGCGGTAACGAGCTTCAGATGGATGACGATTTCATTGCTCACTTAAATAAATGTGCAGATGCGGTACACGCTGGAACAGACAGTCTGTTTTCGCCTATTTCTGCACTCCGTGGTCTTGAGTATAACCACGTTGAAGCAAGTCAGAAGGACTATCTGGTAGGAGAACCCTTCACCCACAATCCCAGAAGATTTAAGATGGCTGATGCATTTTCCGATATGTATTCAAGCTATACAAATGCACAGCACAGCTACTCTTCGCCTGCCTGCGATCCTGCGAAAATCGATTCCTGGAGTGCGGTTTACAATAATAAGCCCAGAGTCAGCCACGAAATATGCATCGACGGTACATATACGGATTTAAGCATAGAAGAGCGCTATAAGGGTACCCGTGTAGGAAAAACAGAAATGTTTTCTTCACTCCGTGAGCATCTTACGGAAAGGGGACTTATAAATAAAGCACCTCTTTATTTCAAAAATTCTTCCGAATGGCAGCGCCGTGCAAGAAAATATTGTTTCGAGGCACTTCGCTTAAGCGAAAATATGGCAGGCTATGATTTCCTTGGTCCCATTGATACCCATTGGCATACCTTTGGTTATGACTGCGGTATGATGAACGAGTTTTACGAAATGAAGCCCGGCGAAACGGTGAGAAACGTAAAGATGTATAACTCCGAAACCGTGCTTTTAACAGACCTTGCAAGAAAGGCAAACTTTACATCGGGCGAAGAACTTTCCTGTAATATCATCTGCTCCTGCTATGCAAAAGAGGCACTTACAAATGCCCGTCTTGACATCCGCTTAATGGCAGACGATGAAGTAATCGAAAGAAAAACCGTAAATATAGAAAAAATCGAAAACGGCAAGGTTTCCGCAATTTACAAACTCTGCCTTAATATGCCCTCTGTTTCAAAGGCAAAGGCATTAAAGCTTTCGGTAACTCTTGATTCAGGCAGTCTCTTTGCAGAAAACGAATGGGAACTTTATGTTTATCCCGAAGTTACGAAAGAAAATCCCGGTGAAATTTTAATAAGCAACGGAATGACGGAGGATGAGCTTGTTGCTGCTCTTAAAGCAGGATGCGACGTGCTTCTTTTGGGAGCAGCTCCCTTCAAGGTAAAAGAGCTTGGCAGAAAGCCTGCACTTCCCGGCCGTTCGGCAGGAAACTTAGCAACCGTTGTTTATGACCACCCTGCAATAAATTATATGCCTAACGAGGGCTTTTGCGGATGGCAGTTTGATCCCCTCGTGTACGGTGGAAATGCCGTTTGCTTCTGGGATAAGGATGTTCCCTTTAACCCCATAGTTGAAGTTGTATCCTGCCATAAATATGCAATCCGTCAGGCGGCACTCTTTGAATTTTCCGCATTCGAGGGAAGATGCGTTGTATGCACCTTAAATACAAACAGCGGCATAGTGGGAGAATTTATGAAGTCCGAGCTTATAAAATATATGAAGAGTGAGGACTTTGCTCCCGGTAAATTTACGCCTGATGAGCTTTCAAAGCTTATCCACGGACAGGGACAGAGCGTACTCGGCAATGTAAATCTTGCATTTAACCCCAACGACAAAACGGCGGTAAGAAAGAAATAAAAGTTAAGGGATGTATTATACATCCCTTAAAATGCTTGGAGACGAAAAAATTGAGCAGTTTAACAAAAGATTTTACAAAAGGAAATACAGCTAAAAATCTCATTTTATTCACCCTTCCCTTTATGGTATCAAATGCCCTTTTGGTGTTATACAGCACCATTGATATGATGATTGTTGGTGAATATGTGGGAACGGCAGGTCTTTCTGCCGTTTCCTTAAGCAGTTTGGTGATAAATTTTGCTTCAATGGTTTGCCTTGGCTTTTCAAACGCAGGTCAGGTACTGGTGGCTCAAGCCATAGGTGCCGAGAAAAAAGAAAGGTTAAGCAAGATAACAGGCACTCTTTTCAGCTTACTTTTAATATTTTCTCTTTTCTTAACAGGGATAATTTTAATTTTCAAGGATGGAATCTTAAACCTTGTAAATGTTCCCTCCGAGGCTGAATTGATGGCGGAAGATTATCTTGTAATATGCGGAATCGGGCTTATATTCAATTCGGGCTACAATATGGTATCGGCAGTACTTCGCGGAATGGGTGACTCAAAAAGACCCCTTTTATTCATTTTAATCGCATCTGTTATAAATTTGGTTCTTGATATTCTGTTTACGGGATTTTTAGGCTTCGGCGTGGCAGGTGCGGCATGGGCAACGGTAATAGGTCAGGCGGCATCCTTTATATTCTCAATTTATTATCTTTACAAAAACAGAAAAGCTTTCGGTTTTGAATTTTCAAAGGAAGACTTTTTGATAGACAAAAACTACAGCAAAATGATAATTGACCTTGGAACGCCTATGGCAATCCAGTCGGGCTTTATCAACCTTTCCATGCTTTATGTAAATTCTATGATAAATGCAGTCGGTGTGGTGGAATCTGCTACCTTTGGCGTGGGATGCAGAATTGACGATATTGTAAATAAAATATCCCAGGGTATTCAGTATGCGGCAGTTCCTATGATAAGTCAGAACATTGCGGCAGGAAAGAAAAAGAAGGCAAAAGAAGTTGTTTACTACGCCCTTTTATATTCTGTCATTATGACGATTTTCTTTATGACCTTGTATGTGGTATTCGGAAAGGAACTTTTCATGGCGTTTTCCGATGATACATTGGTTCACGGAATGTCGGAAACCTTTATAAAGGCAATTCTCTGGATGTTCCCCGCCTTTGCATTGATGAGAGGAAGCGGTGCGTTTATTCAGGGTATCGGAAACGCCCGTCTTGCAATGGTTTTAGCCCTCCTTGACGGAGTGGTTTTAAGAATCGGCCTTTCCTGGCTTTTCGGAATTGCTCTGGGCTACGGATTTTACGGGTTTGTACTTGGCTATGCCCTTGCACCCTACGGCTATGCCATTCCCAGTATGATATATTTCTTAAAAGGCGGCTGGGAAAAAAGAAAGGTTTTGGCAGAAGATATATGATTAACGGAACTTTTGGCTTATTTAAAAAGGAGAGGTAATATGAAACTTGAAAGAATTGAAACTCCCGCACTTATACTGGATGCGGAAATCTTTAATAAAAACCGTGAGGAGATGAAGAAGCTTCTTGAAAATTCAAGCCTTCGTCTTCGTCCTCATTATAAATCCCATAAGTGTGCACAAATTGCGAAAATGCAGATTGAAGACGGCGCAAAGGGAATGACCTGTGCCAAGCTTTCCGAGGCAATTGACCTTGCGGATTCGGGGATAGAAGATATTTTAATTGCAAATCAGATAACGGATGAAAAGAAAATCCGTCGTGTGGCAGACCTTGCGGGAGACTGTCATCTTACCGTTTGTGTTGATAATTTGGAAAATATCAAAAAGCTTTCCGAGGCGGCAAAGGCTTCGGGAAATACAATTTACTGCTATATTGAATTTGAAATAGGAATGAAGCGCTGCGGCGTTGATACGAAGGAAGAGGTTCTCGCCCTTGCAAAGGCAATAAATGAAGCAGAAAATCTCTGCTATTCGGGAATTCAGGCTTATGCAGGTCACATTTCCCATATGGAGGATGAAAAAGAGAGAAAAGAGCTTACCGAAGAAAACAAGAAAAAAATAACCGAACTTATTTCTTTCTTAAAGGAAAACGGCATTGAAACTTATAATCTCTCCGGCGGAAGCACCGGCACGGCTGAAATTAAGGCGAAGGATAATCTTTATACCGAGCTTCAGGCGGGAAGCTATATCTTTATGGACGATACATATAAAAATTTAGACGTGCCTTTTAAAAATTCCCTTTTCGTTTTAACCACCGTTGTAAGCAAAAAAGACGGACTTACCGTGGTTGATGCAGGGGTTAAAACCTGCGGAGTTGATCAGGGAATGCCGGGCATTTTAGGAAATTCAGCAAAGGAAATTGTTGCAAGTGAAGAGCATTTTCAGCTTCACGGACTTAAAGAGGAAGTTTCCCTTGGCGATAAAATGATGCTTATCCCGGGACATTGCTGTTCCACCGTTAATCTTCACGATAAAATTTATCTTGTGAAAGACAAAATGGTGGTAGACCGCATATTAATCACCGGAAAGGGAATCGGACGATAATGAGCACCAAAAACAGTCACGAATTTGAATTTGAACTGCTTAAAAAACATAAGCCCCTTTTAAGATATGAAGGCGGAAGCTTTGAAGAATGGAAAAAAGAAGCAAAGGCAAAGCTTTCAGAGCTTCTGGGCTTCCCTTATGAAAAGGGAGCGTGCAAGGCGGAAGTTGAATATAAGGAAGAGTATGATGAACACAGGGAGTACCGCTTTTTGGTTGAAACAGAGCCGGGCTATAAAGTGCCCTGTCATCTGGTAGTTCCCAAAGGAGACAAGGAAAAATATCCTTTAACCATTTGTCTTTCAGGTCACGGCGGCGGTATGCACGTTGCTTTAGGCAAGGCAAAGTGCGAGGCTGATGAAAAAACTCTTGAATCCTGGTATCACAGGGCAATGGCACCCCGTGCCATAAAGGAAGGCAGATGCGGTCTTGTAATTGAGGCAAGAAACTTCGGCGAAAGCAGTCTTAAGGGTTACGGCACAAGCTGTACGGAAGCATCAAAAATTGCTATACTTATGGGCCGTACCGTTATAGGAGAAAGAGTTCACGATGCATCCTGTATTCTCGATGCCGTGGCGGAAGAATTTTCCTTTATTGATATGAAGGACATTGTCTGCACGGGAAATTCCGGCGGCGGAACTGCTACCTATTATCTTGCCTGTATGGATGAGCGAATTTTAGTTGCTGCACCCAGCTGTTCGGTTTGTAGCTTTGAAACCTCAATTGCCGCAATGGAGCATTGTATGTGCAACCACATTCCCTATATAAGAAAATATTTTGAAATGGGTGACTTATCAGGACTGATTGCACCGAGAAAATTAATTGTTGCCGCAGGAATTGAGGATACAATTTTCCCCATTGACGGAACAAAAGAAAACTTTGAAATTATAAAAATGATGTATAAAGCGGCAGGCACACCCGAAAACTGCGCCCTTCTTATAGGGGATAAGGGGCATCTTAACTATGCAGACCGGATTTGGGAAAAGTTTTACGAAATGAGTGAATGAAATGATTAAGTTATATAGCCACAATGTGTGGAACAAAGCTCCAACGGGATGGCGAAATAAAATTATAAGAGAGCTTATTTCAGATTTCGATGCTGATTTTTGCACCTTTCAGGAGTGCGCTCCTTATACAATAAGAACGGGGGATGCACCCTTGCCCTCCCTTATGGCAGATTGCTATGTGGAGCTTATGGAGGAGCTAAAGGACAAAAACTTTACTCCCGTTTACTATAAAAGGGATAAATTTTCCGTTCTTGATTCGGGCTATTACCTCTACACAGGGCTTAACGATGCAGATTCAAAATCCGTATCCTGGGGAGTTTTTGAGGACAAGGAAACGGGAGAGAAAATCGCAGTGGCATCAACCCATTTCTGGTGGATGTTCGACTCTGAAAAGGACAATCTTCAGCGCCTTGAAAACGTGAAAGAGCTTAAAGAGCTGTGCGAAAAAATAATAAAAAAGCATAATGTTCCCGTTATAATCGGAGGGGACTTCAACAACGGCTTTAACGCAGATCAGGGTGATGAGCCTTATAAGAAAATGCTTTCCGAGGGCTTTTTGGACATCCGTCTTACGGCAAAGGAAACAACCGATATGCTTACCCATCATAAAGAGCCTTTGTTAAAGGATGACGGCACCTGGGAAAACATCGATATGCCTATCCGAACCATTGATAACATCTTTATTTACGGCGAAGGCATAAAGGCGGAAAACTTTAATGTTTTGACAAGCGAAAAAGCATTGGTATCATCCGACCATTGTCCCTTACTTGGATGCTTTGAATTTTAAGGAGGCGTTAATATGGCATACGTTGCAAATGAAAAAAGATATGATGCGATGACCTATAATAAATGCGGGGAAAGCGGGCTTAAACTTCCTGCCGTGTCCCTCGGGTTATGGCACAATTTCGGCGATACGGGAAATTTTGAAAATATGAAGGCAATGTGCCGTACCGCCTTTGACCTCGGAATTACCCATTTTGACCTTGCGAATAACTATGGACCTGCACCGGGAAGTGCGGAAATAAACTTCGGCAAAATATTAAAGGACGATTTTGCACCCTACCGTGACGAACTCATAATAAGCACAAAAGCAGGCTACACCATGTGGGACGGGCCATACGGGGACTTTGGAAGCAGAAAATATTTAATTGCAAGTTTAGATCAAAGCCTTAAGAGAATGAATCTTGACTATGTTGACATTTTCTACCATCACAGACCTGATCCCGATACGCCCCTTTACGAATCCATGTGGGCGCTTTCCGACATTGTGAAAAGCGGAAAGGCACTTTATGTTGGGCTTTCAAACTACAAGGGAGAAGATATGAAAAAGGCGGCAGAAATCCTTTGGGACTTAAAGTGCCCCTTTATAATAAATCAGAACAGATTTTCAATTTTTGACCGAGGAGCGGAAAATTCAGGCATAATTGATGCCGCAATCTCCAAAAAGAAGGGGCTTATCATATTCAGCCCTCTTGCTCAAGGGTTACTTACCGACCGCTATCTTAAGGGAATTCCCTCAGATAGCCGCATTAAAACCGACGGTCGCTTCTTAAAGGAAGAAAGCTTAACCCCTGAAAGACTTTCTAAAATCGAAAAGCTTAATAACATTGCAAGTGAAAGAGGACAGAGCCTTTCTCAGATGGCACTTTCCTGGGTTTACGCTCATGAGGGAGTAACAAGCGTACTTATAGGTGCATCAAACCCCAAGCAGATAGAAGATAACGTTGGTATGCTTAATAATACGGAATTTACCAATGAGGAGCTTCGGTTGATTGACGAAATAGCTCTCGGATAATTTTAGGAGATGACAGTATTGATAAAGGTAAGGGAACTGTTGAAAAACAAAGCGGCAATGAATGCCTTTTATATAGGGGTGCTTTGCTCACTTTCCTATCTTGCGGTTTACTTTGCGAGAAATTTGCTTGGCGCAGTTTCTCCTCATATGGGAAAAAACGAAGAATTTATAGGCAATTTATCCTCGGTGTATTTTGGAGTTTATGCAGTTGGTCAGCTTATAAACGGATATCTCGGAAACAGAATAAAGGCAAAGTATATGATATCGGCAGGACTCTTTCTTGCGGGAATTGCAAATTTACTTTTTCCGATACTTCTTCCGTCAAGTGAGCTTGGGGCAATAATATCCTACGGAGCCACGGGATTTTTCCTTTCAATGATTTACGGACCGATGACAAGGATAGTTGCGGAAAATACCGAACTTATATATGCCACAAGATGTTCAATAGGCTATCAGTTTGCAAGCTTTATCGGAACTCCTATGGCAGGATTGTTTGCAAGTATTATAGTGTGGCAGGGGGTATTTTATTCCTGCAGTGCATTTTTAACGGGAATGGCAATAGTCTTTTTCTTCGTTTGCACCGGTTTTGAAAGAAAGGGAATAGTTTCCTGCAATAATGTTGATAAGCCGAAGGAAGAGAAAAAAGGCGGAATAGGACTTTTAATTAAACGCGGGATAATTAAATTTACAATTATATCAATTGTGACAGGTATAATAAGAACTACCGTTACGTTCTGGATGCCTACTTATTTTACGGGATATCTCGGCTTTACGGCAGAAAAAGCCTCTGCGGTGTTTGCAGCTACGACATTTATTGTTTCGTTTACAACATTTATCGCAATATTCATATATGAAAAGCTTAAGAGAAATATGGATATTACTCTTCTTTTGATGTTTTCATCCTCTGCAGCTTTATTCTTCCTTTTATATCTTGTAAAAAGTCCGTGGATAAACGTCACGGTTATGACACTTGCAATTATGGCATCCTGCGGTGCGGCAACAATGCTTTGGAGCAGATATTGCCCGTCGCTCCGTGATACGGGAATGGTATCCGGTGCAACAGGGTATCTTGATTTTGTAAGCTATATGGCGGCAGCGGCATCTTCAAAGATATTTTCAAATGCCGTAAGCGCCATCGGTTGGGGAAATCTTATATTGGTATGGGCAGGGCTTATGGTAATCGGTATAGTAGTAAGCCTGATTAAAACCGCTAAGGAGTAAACTATGCACGACGAACTTACTAAGATTGATATACAGAAAATGAAGGAAGAAATTGAGTACCGAAAGGTTACTCTCCGCTATGAGCTTCTGGAAGAGGTTAAAAGAACAAGAGCCTACGGGGACTTGTCCGAAAATGCCGAATATAAAGAAGCTAAAAGGCTTAAAAACAAAAACGAAAGCAGAATAAGATACCTCGAAAACATGGTTAAAACCGCAAAGGTAATTGAAGATAATTCAACTTCTGACACCGTGGGACTTTATGATATAGTAACAGCCCATATTTCAATAACAGATTCCGAGATGACATTCAGGATTGTTACCACCATAAGAAATGACTTTGAAAAGCAATTAATAAGCAAGGAATCACCCTTCGGTAAAGCGATTTTAGGACACAAGGTAGGGGATGTGGTTGAAATTGAAGCTCCAAACGGAAAGTACGAGGTCACGATAAAATCCCTTCAAAAGGCTGAGGATGACGGAACGGCACCTATATCGAGCTATTGATTTTGTTATGTGTAAAATACCGATTTATTGTGAGTTTTGTATAGAAAAATGATAAAAGAGAGGCTTTACAAGCGATTTTTTTGTACATTTTGTATCTTTACAAAGGAAATAAAAGGTGCTAAAATAAGATTGTTCCAATATGAATAATTTTATTATGAATGGAGGGAAAATGATGAAGAAATTACTCGCTCTCTTAATGGCAGCTATGATGGTATTTGCATTCGTAGCATGCGGCGAAAAGGCTGAAGAAGCTGTAGCTGAAGAAGTAGTTGAAGAAGTAGTTGAAGAAGCTACTGAAGAAGTTGTTGAAGCTGAAGAAGTTGTAGAAGAAGCTACTGAAGAAGTAGTTGAAGAAGCTACTGAAGAAGCAGTTGACGCTGAATAATTTATTACATAAAAAAGCGATGCATCAGCATCGCTTTTTTGTTGTAAAACGAAAACCACGCGATAGTCGCGTGGTTCAAAAGAGGCTATTGCCGATGAAAAGAAGGAACTCTCAATAGTCTTGAACAAAAGTTTTTGTGTGTGAAAGCCTTCCCCTTGAG
>JAZRHF010000010.1:0-5027 GCA_045644565.1 Clostridia bacterium
TGCAACTTATCAATATTAACCTTTCTTACTTCGCCACTTGTATTTAACGCCATATTTGCGGCAACACCTGCAGCGTAACCGATTTCGGCACAGAAGGGCATAATTCTGTAAGAAGCCTGCGCCTCGTGAGTTGAAGAAATGCATCTTCCTGCAACCAGGAGATTATCCATATCCTTCGGTACAAGGCAACGATACGGAATTTTATACCAGGTACCGTCTTCAAAATAGTAGTGGCTTGTGCCCTCTCCCTCGGGATTATGTATATCAATATCATAGTTGCCCACCGCAATTGTATCGGGGAAATCTTTCAAGTCCTTAAGGTCGTTTTCTGTGATAACATAATCGCCCACAACCTTGCGGCTTTCTCTTATGCCAATCTGAAGAGCGGTTGAAAGCACTCTTGCTTTTTCACAGCCTTCAATATTTTTCTTAAGCATATCAAGAAGCTCGAAAACCTGTTCTCTTGCTTCAATTTCCGCCTTTGTAATTTCAAAGGGATCGGTGGGATTTAATTTAACAACTCTGGTGGTATTGAAATGTAATACCCCTTCGTTGTAGTTATCAAAAATCAAAACGTTTTCTCTGGGATTTTTGATGAGTCCCTTTGCCTTATATTCTTTATAAACTTCGTTTATCTTTCCTCTGTTCTGATTAAACTTCGCTTCGTCAACTCCGCCAAGTCTGAAGCAAAGAGTCATGGGCTGACAGAGATTGTCCTTTTCTCTTCCCAAAACATAGGAGCATCCTGAAAGAACGGAAAGTTCTGCATCTCCTGTTGCATCAATGAACACATCAGCGGTAAATTCCATGGGCTGTGATTTCCCGAAAACCTTTATTGAGGTGATTTTTCTGTCCTTTACAACTGCATCGGTTACAGTTGCATTGAAAAGAAGATTAACCCCGTATTTTATAGCCATTCGGTTTAACACGAGCTTTAATATTTCTTCGTCAAATTCGTTTATTATCCTTTTTGGGTCTTCAATTTTTTTCATTTCTTCAATAATTTCAAGGAAAAGATTACCGCAAAGATATCTTCTTTCCCTTGTTTCGGGCATTATTGTCCAGAAATTCATAAAGGGCATAACAAGCTGACTTACTGCTGCACCGCCAAGTGCATTATATTTTTCAATTAAAAGCACGTCGGAGCCTTCCTTTGCCGCCGCAATTGCCGCCGCAACACCTGCAAAGCCTCCGCCTGCTACGATAACATCATATTTAGTCTTCATAAAATCACTCCTTTACATTATTATATTGCAGCAAAAAGCAAAAGTCAATAAAAAAGAGCCACCAAAACGGATTTGTGCATAGCCCTGCCAATTCCATTTAGCGTGTCTATGTTTTCTTTTACATAAATAAAGACAACTGCTTAATGTTCACTTACTATTACAAATCTGTATAATTTTATCTGCCGCACCTTTTGCACCTGAGCAGCTTTTAAAGCCAACAGATATTTTGGCGGCATTTTGCTTATAGGTGCCGTCCCTTAATATTTTATTTACCGCATTCAAAACAGAAGTACCGTCCGATTTATCAAGTTTTATACCTGCTCCGAGATGAGAAACTCGCTCGGCAACACCCTTTTGTTCCGATGTTTGCGGCAGCATAACAAGGGGAACCTCAAAATATAAGCTTTCACTTACGCTGTTCATTCCCGCGTGAGATACAAACACATCAGCTTTTTCCAGGACAGCAATTTGGTCAACGTGGGAAAAAACAGATATGTTTTCCGAAAGCTTTCCAAACTCCTCAAGAGGCACCAAATTACCGACAGACATAATCACCTGATAATCCGTATTTGCCAAAGCAGCTATACAAGCTTTGTAAAAAGGCATCATGTCATTATTGACCGTTCCCATTGATATATAAATCAGTTTGTCCCTCTTTTTTTCTGTTTTCTCAGTTGATGGACGAATCGAAGGTCCCACAAATGCGAACTTTTCCGAAAAGGTCTCTGCACAAGGTTGAAACTCAGGAGATGTATAGACAATGGTGTGGGTATTTTCATCACTTGCAATAATATCAAGAATATTTTTAACAGGATATCCTTTACTCTGCAAGCGTTTAATTTGCTTGGCGGTTTTGGGTATGGAGAACAACATCTTAAACAATTCTCCTATGCCTTGCTTCATAATTTTTGCAGAGTGCTGATTAAAGGCGAAAGTCGTTGTAGAAGAAACAAAAGGAATACCGAGCTTCAGTGCAACCGCTTTTCCCCACAGTGCCATGGAATCCGCAACAATGCAATCAGGCTTAAGCTCTGCCATTTCCCTGCAAACCTTGTCATCAAGAGCCAATGTGGTATCCACCAATATCTTTGCAGAAAATGCCAGGTCTTTTCCCACACGGACAGAGTCCTTCGCATTCAGCTTCTGCTCCATGTCATAATCATCGCAGGATATGAATTTTGCACCTGCCGATGTGATTTTTTCACGCATGATGTTATATGAATAATACCAAACCTCGTGCCCACGAGAGACTAATTCCCTGACAACTCCCAATGTAGGATTAGTATGTCCGTGTGCAGGAATACAAAAGAAAACTATTTTGCTCATATTACTTCACCTGTTTTATTCCTCTATATCATTAAAAATCTGTTTGATAACATCCTGTTGCTTTCCTTTCGGAGGAATTGCTATTCCCCGCTCAATATCTCCGAGAACCAAAATTTCATCCCCGGGCTGAAAACCAAACATTTCTCTTGCTTCTTTCGGGATAACAAACTGTCCCTTTTCGCCGATTTTGACCATCCATGCAAATTTTCCATCGTGTATATTCATATCAGGCTCCCCTTTCAGTATGATTGGTATGATTAATCATACCACTTTTTTATATAAATGTCAATAACATAAAAAGGAATATTCTAAAACCGGCTTTTCACGAAGCCTACCCCTGCTTAATTCAGAAAACAGCACCGGAGCAACTTTCACATAAAAAAATCCCCGTCTTTCAAAAGACGGGGATTTTTTATCCTTACGGACTAAATTACATATTCTTAAGGTTTGCTTCGAGCTTGTCAAGTTCAGCCTTGATAGCTTCGGGAAGCTTGTCGCCGAACTGAGCGAAGTATGCCTTGATACCTGTTTCAGCATCTTCAACGTCGTCAATCCAGTTCTTCTTGTCAATTGCAAGAAGTTCAGCAAGCTTTTCAGCAGAAAGGTCAAGACCTGTAACGTCGAGGTCAGAAACTTCGGGAACATAACCGATAGCTGTTTCCTTTGCGCCAACCTTGCCTTCGCAACGGTCAAGTATCCAGAGAAGAACTCTCATGTTGTCACCGAATCCGGGCCACATGAAGTCGTTGTTTTCATCCTTACGGAACCAGTTAACGTGGAAGATTTCAGGAGCCTTGTCGCCAAGCTTTTCACCCATTTCTAACCAGTGATTCCAGTAATCAGCCATGTTGTAACCAACGAAGGGCTTCATAGCCATGGGGTCACGACGAACAACACCTACTGCACCTGCAGCTGCAGCTGTTGTTTCGGAAGCCATTGTAGCACCAACGAATGTACCGTGTGCCCAGTCTCTTGACTGATATACAAGGGGAGCACATTTAGCACGACGACCACCGAATACGATAGCGGAAATCGGTACACCTTCGGGATTTTCAAATTCAGGTGAAATGCAGGGGCAGTTGATAGCGGGAGCTGTGAAAGGTTACTTGGGATGAGCAAGCTTGTTACCTGCTTCAGTAAATTCCTTACCGTTAACCTTTGCGCCCTTCCATTCTGTTGCATTAACGGGAGGATTCTTATCGAGACCTTCCCACCAAACTGTCATATCGTCATTGTTTATAGCAACGTTTGTGAAGATTGTGTTCTTCTTTGCAGATTCAAGTGCATTGAAGTTTGTCTTTTCGCTGGTACCGGGAGCAACACCGAAGAAACCTGCTTCGGGGTTGATTGCATAGAGTCTTCCGTCCTTACCGATTCTGAGCCATGCAATGTCGTCACCAACTGTCCAAACCTTGTAGCCCTTTTCCTTCAAGTACTCGGGGGGAATTAACATTGCAAGGTTTGTCTTACCGCAAGCAGAGGGGAATGCAGCACAGATGTACTTAACCTCTCCCTGGGGATTTTCAAGACCTAAGATAAGCATATGTTCTGCCATCCAGCCTTCCTGCATACCGAGGTAGGAAGCGATACGGAGAGCGAAGCACTTCTTACCGAGAAGTACGTTTCCGCCGTAAGCAGAGTTGATGGACCAGATTGTCTTATCCTGGGGGAACTGAACGATGTATCTGTCTTCGGGATTTACATCCTTCTTAGCGTGGAGACACTTAACGAAATCGTCGCTGTCGCCGAGAGCATCGATAACAGCCTTACCGATTCTTGTCATGATAGCCATATTTAATACAACATAGATACTGTCTGTAAGCTCAATACCGATCTTGGAGAAGGGAGAGCCAACGGGACCCATGGAATAAGGAATAACATACATTGTTCTTCCAACCATAGAACCGTCATAAAGCTTCTTAAGCTTTGCATACATTTCAGCGGGATCCATCCAGTTGTTGATGGGGCCTGCTTCTTCCTTTGTGGGTGTGCAGATGAATGTTCTGTCTTCTACTCTTGCAACGTCGTTTTCAGCTGTTCTGTGGTAGTAGCAGCCGGGAAGCTTTTCGTCGTTAAGCTTAATGATTTCGCCTGTTGCAACAGCTTCCTTACGAAGTGCTTCAAGCTGTTCTTCGGATCCGTCGATCCATACGATTTCGGCAGGTCTTGTCATAGCTGTCATTTCGTCAAGCCAAGCTAAAACTGCCTTGTTGTTTGTTAATGCGCTCATTTTAAAACTCCTTTCAAAATTAACCCTTGGTTATTATATACTTATTTATCTCCGATTATAAATCCGATTTTCACCCATTATAACCGTTATACCAATTATACTATATATTTCCAATAAAATCAATCATTTTTTTGAAAAAAATCACATTTTGTGAAATTTCTGTCAATGTGCAAAAAAAAGGGGATTTCTATCCCCCTCTTTTGTGTATTTATACAGTTTGACTTTTCCTACTTATTTATTGACAT
>JAZRHF010000011.1:0-8262 GCA_045644565.1 Clostridia bacterium
GTGAACAGTATATGAAGTATAATTGCGTTTTGGACACAATTATGATAGCATATACTATTATATCATAATATATGTTTTTTCGAAAAAAGTCAATAATAAAAACGATTTATTTTTATTTTTTTCACCATTATGGTAATAAAAAAAGAGGCTTGGCCTCTTTTTTAATGTTATATGCTGAGCAAAGTTAAAATTAAAGATAAAACAACGCCTGTCAAGTAAAGAATCAAAACAACCGAAATGTTTTCTTTTACTCTTTTATTAAGACGGAAAAGAACCAAAAGTCCAACACCTGCTCCGGCACAAAGACCGCCGGTTAACGAGGATAAGGTGATTATTCCTTCAATGTAAAGCTCGGTTAAAAGAACCGATGCGGCGCAGTTGGGGATAAGACCGATTAAGGGTGTTATAAAGGGCTGAAGCCATTTATTTACCAAAAGCATATCCTTTGGAATGTATTCCATTAAAAAGCCGAGAACAACGGAAATTGCAAAAATGAAGAAAAATATTTTTACGACATGGATTAATGTGGATTTTAATACTCCGTCGTGACAGCTTTCGCAGTTTCCGTGATAGTGATGATGCTCCTCGTGTTCCTCTTCGCAGTGGTGATGGTGAACATGCTGTTTTTCTCTTATTACGGCATCAATTAAAAATCCTGCAATAACGGCAAATAAAAGCTTTATTCCGATTAAAAGAAGCATTTTTGTCCATAGCGTCGGCTCCGACAAAAGCATGGGAATTGCCTCGTCGCTTGTGGCAACAAAAACTGCGGTTAATGTACCTAAAGTAATAAAGCGTTTAGAATAAAGCTCCGATGCGATAACGGAAAATCCGCATTGGGGAATACATCCGAAAAGAGAGCCGAATAAAGGACCTGCCTTTTTGGATTTCATAAAGAGGTGATGAGCTTTGTTGTTATTTTTATGCTCTAAATATTCAATTAAAAAATAAATTAAAAAAAGTGAAGGGAGCACCTTTAAGGTGTCAAAAAATGCGTGCTCCAAAATATGTAAGATTTCCTGCATAATAAACCGCCTTTGAAAAGAATACAGTATATTTTAATGCAAAAACGTCGGATTGTCAAGAAAAAAGGGATGCATCGCATCCCTTTTTTATCATATATAAAGATAATCCTTTGCGCCTACGGTGAAAGAATCGGTTACATAGTCCGTTTCTCCGTAGTTTACAATTAATTTTTCTCCGTTTCCGAAGGTAACGGTATGGATATCACCATCAATTTCGTGCTTATCCATTGTTACTTCCTGAAGATGGAAATGCTTTTTATGCTTTTCATAGCCTTCCTTAATAACAGCAACGGTTTTTGCCATTTCCTCACCGTCTAAAGTAAGGTCGTCCTTACCCAGCCAGTTGGTATTTGATGCTGTGGACGATATGAATTTCTGATAAACATAATAGCTTAATCTTCCGCCGTATTCGGTAAACATCAACTGATCGTCTATATCCCTTATGTTTACATTTACCGTTGCGGTTGAAACATTGTAGAGTATAAATCCGTGATAGATAAGCTCCCAGAGGGGGATGTACTCATCTGCCAGAGGATGAGGAGGACGGTTGTTTGAAATGTAAAAACCGTAGTCCACATATTCTTCAGCAAAGTCAAAAGCACCTTCCGAAGCAAAACCGCCGAAAAGCTCGTGACACATACCCATAAGCTCCTTATAGTAGGAAACAGTTTCCCTTCTTGATACTATATGGGCGGGATTTGCACATTTCATCGGGGGAATTACAGCTAAAACATCAATGTAGTGAAGTCCCGAAAAGCCTAAATCCGCCACTTGGGGAAGAATTTCCTTGCCGAATTCCAAAGCTTTTTTGGGGCAAAGTCTTCTTGCTCTTCCGCCACTCCATACTCCGCCTTCGTGCTCCTTGCCCTGCTCGTCTAAAACCAGATTTCCTTCAGTTTTGGGAGAAATGGGATAAGCGTCGGTTGAGTTTGTGTGACAAACTATGGCATAGCCTTGCTCTTTTGCATAGCTTGTAAGTTCACGAAGCCCATCTTCACCGCCTAAAAGCGGTTCAACGGGGAAGGCATCGGGCCATCTTCCGTCGTGTCCCGACTTATTCCAGCCAACCAGACAAAGCTGTGCCTTGTCAACGCCTGCGGCCTTTAGCTCGTCAATAAACCTCATAACATCACGGAAAGTGCAGGCAACATGCATGGGAGGCTCGTTCTCCAAAGTCTGATCCGCAACAGGAGAGGGAGCAGGCTTCCAGCCCATACGGATTCTTATTTCGGGAGCATCCTTTGCATAGGCAACTGCTGCTCTTTCCTTTGATTTTTCCGTTATAGGCTTGATTACGCCCTTTGAAAGAAGGAGATTTCTGTAGTAAACCGCCATTTCGGAATATTCCGTTCCCTTTGGAAGAAGATAGAAATTAACGGAAATATCCTCATAGGGGGCATCTCCGCCAAGACGAACTCTGTAGCAAAGGAAATATTCGTTGTCCTTTGTCCAGAGAGCCTCTGACATATCATATCTCATTCCCTCGGGATAGGCAATTATACTGAAATCCTCACGCTTTGCACCGATTAAAAGAGTGGGATTTTCATTTGAACTGAGAGAAATATCGCCCTGAGCTTTAAATCGGGTTATAATGCTGTGACGCTGAAGGGGAGTAGAGAAGAAGTAACCTTCTTCTCCTGCTTTAGCGGTAAAATAGGGAGAGTGAATGTCAAGATAATTGCATGAAGCCACTCTTTCTTTCGGGATTGTAAGGGTTACAACATTATCTTTCTGAGTGATAATTGCATCGATTACTTCGCCTCGGTCGTTCAGACCATAAAACTTAGCGAAAATCATTTAAGTCAAACCTCCACTCTTCTCTCTTTCTGAAAGGAGTGTTGAATTTCTTTTTAAGTACGCCTTTCTCCTCTAAATGGATGTAGCAAGCCATATCGCAGGCTCTTCCGCAGATAGAGGGAGTATAGTTATGCTTTATTGCAGGATAGAAGTGAATTGCATCGAGAATTTCCTTTGCACGCTCGGGTGTAATTTCTGCTTCACCTGCGATAATTTCGAGTCTGTCGTCAAAATCTTCAAAAGCATGGGGAGGCATAAAGGGATTTTTAAGACCGTTTGCACCGTTATAGTAAACGGAGCATCTCCAGTTATCCACATTACCGTCCTTATCAATTGCCTTACCGGGACAAGCTGCAACGCACTTTCCGCACTTATCGCAAAGAGTGGGAGCTTTAACTTCGTCAGCTTCGATTTCAGCATCGGTTAAAATGAAGCAATAACGGATAAAGGGACCGTATTCTTCGTTTAATATCTTGCCGTGAAGACCTCTTTCGCCAAGACCGGTAAGAACAGCAGCTTCGTCAAAATCCATCTGAAGCTCTTTCTTAACGCCTCTGTAAATTGCATTGTAGTTAACTTCGGGATTAACATCGTCGTCTTCTGCCATAACTGTCTGGATTCTTCTCTGGGGAAGGGCAAGGAAGCCTTCTTCTTCAAGGAAGGAAGCAACACGAAGGCTTGTCATGGGCATAACGTTTTCTTCCAATGCTTCAACGCCCATAGTGGAGTACTGATAGTATGTTGTACCTTCTTCAATACCGCGGTATGCGCCACGAAGAACTCTGAATAAAAGACCGATAACTGTCTTTGCCTCGGGCATAATTTCTTTAATTACGGAGTTTTCGCCGAAACGGCTTACGGGAGCAAATCCGATAGAGTCAGCGCCAACCTTTTTTGCAAATTCTGTTATAGCCTGTTTCATATTCTGCCCACCTCCTTTAAGTGTTCATAGCATGCTTTATCGCACTTCTTACCGCAAAGGCAAGGTGCATAGCCCTTGAATTCGGGAAGGAATTTTTTAAGCTCGGGATAAATTGCTCTTGCGCTTTCTGCATCAAAACGCATATCGCCGTTTAAGATGGCTTCGCGGTTTTCGTTATCCTTTAAGAATTCATCATTCATAAGGGGATTGGACTTGTGCGCACCCTTATAGTAAACAGCGCACTGCCATGTGTCAATTCCGTCAGCACCGATTGCCTTACCGGGACAAGCATTTGCGCAAAGTCCGCAGTCATCGCAGATAGACTCTGAAAGAGGCTCGTCTAAATCTAAAGGAGCATCTGTTACGATAAAGCAATAACGGATGTAGGGACCGTATTTGGGAGCAAGGATGTGTCCGCTCTTACCTTCGTATCCGATACCGCAGGTTTTTGCAGCCTTTGCAAAATCAATCATAACGTCGGGGGCGGGCTTTCCTTCTTCAACGGGTTCAGCAAGAGAAAGCTCATATGTATCCAAAACTTCGGGGTTTGTTCTCTTGTCGCCCTTTATCATCATACCGGGAACACTTCTCTGAAGACAAGCGTCATAGCCGTTATCTTCGATTAATGCGCCGAGACGAAGAAGGAAAATTTCCATAAATTCTTCGTCTATGTATTTAACGCCCATAGAGGTGTACTGCATTGTCTGAACGCCACGCTCCATAGTGTCATAAAGTGCTTTGGGAACGGGGAATCCGAAACCGATAATGCACTTTGCATTAGGGAGTATCATCTTGGGGTCTCTCTGAATATTTTCGCCTTCGAAAATATCAAGACTTCCGATACCGCAGAGGCAAGCACCGTGAAGACGGGCTGCTTCTTTTATCATTTTAGCTGTTAACATAAAATTTCCCTCCTTATCTATCCATCTTCCAAGCCTTTTTAGTACGGAGAGGTGCATTAAAGCGTTCTTCCATACATCCGCCCTTTTTCTCAAGAACAGATACACAAGCTCTTATACATCCGCCGCACTTAGCCATGTTATAACCAACCCAACTGGGGAAGTATTTTTCCAAAGCACCGTAAACCTTCATGATTTCCTTTTCCGAAGCTTTGGACTTACCTTCTAAAAGGTCAAGAGCGCCGTTTTCGTTTTTATCGAAAACTTCCTTGGGAACGAAGGGGTTATAATATCTTCCGCCGTGGGTGTAGAATGCATAGCAACGCCACATATCAATGTCGCCCCACTCGCAGATTTTACCGTCAAGGTCAACTGTAACGGTTTTACCTGAATTAATTGCAGGGATACAGGAGCCGGGGCACTCTCTTACGCAGGCACCGCACTTACGGCAAAGGGGCTTGCCTGAATACATTTCGTCATACTCAAGCTCTGCATCGGTGAAAATAAATGCAACTCTCTGTAAGGGACCGAATTCGGGAGTTAAGAGCATTTTGCTCCATCCGATTTCGCCAAGTCCGCAGGCAACTGCAACAAGGCGGAACTGGAACTGAAGATCGGGAGGAACATTTCCTTCTCTTGAGGCTCTTGTAAACTGAACGCTTCTGTGGTGAGCGGTAGCCTTTTTACCACGTTCGATGTATTCGATTTCTTCCTCGGGGGAAAGTGTGTTTCCTTCGCTTCCGTCCATGTCGGAAACACATCCTCTTGCACCTGTGTTACGATAAACGAAGGCTTCATATCCTGCATCCTCGATTACACGACCTACCTGGTAGAGTACGTTGGGAGCAAATATTTCGTTGATACCTCCGTAAGCGATGGAAGGATACTGATAAAACTGTGTTCCTTCTTCAATACCTCTCTGAACACCTCTGGGGATTCTGAAGCCGAAAGCAATTACGCTTTTTGCTTCGGGGAAAAGATATGCGGGGTTCATTTCCTTGGGTGCGCCTTTAAGTCTTGAAATGGGAGCGATACCGCAAAGGTCAGCACCTGCGGCTAAGGCAGCATCCTTAATCATTTTTGATGTGAGCATTTTATTTTCTCCTTTCAAAGATTATTTGAATCGTCAAGGAAGAGGATTTCTCCGTCCTCCTCTTTTTTCTTAAGTACTTTATCAAGTACAGTTTTACAATAATTACAGTTTTTGCAGTCCTTGTTGCAGGATGCAACCTTCTTTCCGAAATCTTCGGGGAAAAGGGAGTTATCCAGTATGTAGTCGCCTAAGGAAGCGCTGTGGTCAGGCTCCGTAAGATTGGTAACGGAACCGTAAAACTTCCCTGTCATATAGGCGTGCATAATTCTTATGGGGAAGGGGTTTTGTCTTGTAGCAAGCTTTATCCCGTCAAAAAGCCCATCGTATAATTTGATGTCTTCGGGGCGAACATAGTTTGAATCTTTTATGAGGGTCAACAAGTTATTTCCGCCCTTTAAGTATTCGTGACATATGCCTTCAAAGTTGTAGGCGTTATCCATTCCGGAAATTTCCTTTTCGTGGGAAACCAAATTATCGTGGAAGGTTCTTGCGGGACAGTCAGAAAAGCAGCCTGAGTTTGCAAGCATATAAAGCTTTTTGCCATTGTCGTCACAGTAAGCTCTCATCTTCTTTATTGCATCAAAATTTCTGTTAAACTCTCTTTTTAAGTAAAAGCCGTCAAAATATTCCGATAAATAGTCGGCAGCTTCGGGAGTTCCCGCACCGATATTAACCGATGCCCTTACGGGAAGGTCAGGGAAATTTTCCTTTATAAATTTTGCAATAAGCATGGAACTTGCGGTAACGGATGTTAAATTATAATTTTCACACAAATAGTCAACGGTGTTTCCGACTTCTTCGAAAAATCTTCTGCTCTGGGAATCAACCCCGTAGCAGTTTCCGTTTAATAAAAGGTTTAATTTAACACCTTCGCTGCTTAAAGCTCTTAAATCGTCCTCCTGCATTTTTTCGGCATAAAGGGGATTTAAGCCTTCGGACGCAAGCTGGTCGCACCGTCCGTTTTTCATGCTTCGCCATGAAAAGTAAACCTCGGAAATGTCTTCCTTGTGGTCAATGATATAATTAAGAAAACGGGGATCTTCGGTTATTTTGTAGCCTACGATGAATGACATGGTATGCCTCCTTTCATAAAAACAATATAACACATCTTGATTTTATCATAAAATTACTTTATAATAAATACAAAAAAACAATTTTTTTGTCAAAAAACCAACATTTGGAGGTTTAATTATGAAGTTTTGTGATATTAACCCCTTTGTAAGATTTGCAGGCAGCTTTACATATCATAAAGCAGAAGAGGTGTGTGCCTACGATTCCAGAATTATCATGCTTTTATCGGACAGACTCACAATTTTACTGAACGGGGAGGAAGTTTTGCTTTCTAAAGGAGATCTTGCTTATTGGCCTCCGGGGACTCCCTATGCATTTTTAGAGCCTGAAAGCTTTATGGTTTCTGTAATAGACTTTGACTTTGTAAACAATTTTTCTTCTATGGAAAAAAGCATCAGAAGAAGCGGAAAGGAAGATTTTGATGAAAAAAAGAAGCATTTTGAGCCTTTTTCCGATGCTGTCTTTTTCAACGCCCCTTTTATTATAAGGTCAGCGGAATTTGTAGGGGAGGAAATGTTTGAACTTGTCAAGGAGTTTTCCAAGAAAACAATTTATTTCAAAGAAACAACATCGGGACAGCTTAAAATTTTGCTTTCGGCTTTGGCGAGAAACTATACCTCGGGTGGCGTGAAATCCTTTGAAGCAACAGAAAAAATAATAAAATATATAGAAGAACATTATGGGGAAAAAATCACCAACGCCGAACTTGCGGAGCTTGTTTCCTATCACGAATACCACATTAACAGACTGATGAAGGCACATACGGGGCAAAGTCTTCATGAATATCTTGTTGCCTACAGGATAAATGTGGCTAAAAAGCTGTTACTTTCGGGAAGAATGCAGATAACCGAAATTGCGGAAAGAACAGGGTTTGATTCTCCTGCACATTTTTCATCGGTATTCCGTAAATTTACGGGAGTTACTCCTCTTACCTACAGAAAGAAGAAAATTTTATAAAAAAGTTTACAAATTCATATTAAAAAAAGACAAATAACGGGTTGATTTTTAATTTTTTTTATTATAAAATAATTGCAAATAAACTTTTAATAAATGAAAGGAAGGAATAAAAATGAGAAAAATCTTTTCACTGGCATTGGTAATTATAATGGCTATGGCTCTGTTTTGCACAATGCCTACCCATGCCGCATTTACGGAAGTAAAAACCGAAACGGCAAATGAAGTAGGCCCAAGCGCAAAGCTGAGGGACGGAGGGTATTATTTCCATGCTCCCTACAGCTACATAGGCTTTAAGTCGATTGACTTAACCGGAGCCAAATCCATAACGGTAAGGGCGTATAATGACTTATCGGGAAATAACGACGGTGAGTGGCTCCAGGTAAGACTGGACAGTCCCAAGGGCGAGCTTCTCGGCTATGTAAATATCGACAAGGATTCGGGCGATGCTACAAAGGAATATAAGGGTACCATAAAGGAAACAACAGGTGTACACGACCT
>JAZRHF010000012.1:0-5419 GCA_045644565.1 Clostridia bacterium
ATAAAAAAATATTGCAACTTTTTAACGGATTAAATTGTATTGATAATGTAATAATACAAATTGAAAGGAAGAATTTTATGAAAAAATTGTTGGCATTGGCACTTGCAACAATTATGATATTATCATTTGTTGCTTGCGGCAAAAAAGGAGAAAATTTATCCCTCGGGATGACACTTAAGAATCAGTTTATCGAACTTACTGAGAGCGGAGAAACCGATCCCTACACAATTGCAGAAGCATTGATGTCAAATGAGGCTATTCAGTTTATGCCCATGGTTACGGAAATTGATCCCGGAACATATTTGCAGGGCTTTACTGTTGAAGAAATTGAAGGCTTCGATAAGTGCTCGATGTTTGGTCCCATGGTTGGCTCAATTCCCTTTATAGGTTACATCTTCACTCTTTCCGAGGGACAGGATGCGGATGCATTTATTAAAAATCTTGAGGATAATGCAGACTTAAGATGGAACATCTGCGTAAGTGCAGACGAAGTTAACACCGCAAAGAGCGAATCTACAGTATTTTTCTTGATGAGCCCCTTATCTTTAGAGCAGGAGCCTGTTGAAGAGGAAATGGCTGAATAATATTTAATACAGCTTAAAGGCGGAAAGGTTAGTCTTTCCGCCTTTTTAAGAGAATTTGGTGATTTTATGCTTTTTTCAGGAATACCTTTTTTATTTTACTTTCTTCCGGCGGTACTCATTTTGTATTTTGCCCTGCCGGACAAGCTTAAAAACAGTTGTCTTTTGCTTTTCAGCCTCGTTTTCTATGCCTGGGGTGAGCCGATTTATATATTCTTAATGGCGTCATCCATTTTAATAGGATATTTCCTGTCCCTTGGCATTGAAAAATACAGAGGAAGTATAAAAGAAAATATATGCTTTATTCTTGCGGTTATTGTAAGTCTTTCTGCCCTTGGATTTTTCAAGTACTTTGATTTTGTTACGGGAAGCATCAATTCTCTTCTTAAAACTAATCTTCCCATACTTGGAATAGCTCTTCCCATCGGCATAAGCTTTTACACCTTCCAGCTTTTAAGCTATGTAATTGATGTTAAAAGGGGAGATATACCTCCTCAGAAAAATCTTATTGACCTTGCCTGTTATATAACAATGTTTCCTCAGCTTATAGCAGGACCCATTGTAAGATATTCCGATATTTTGGGAGAGCTTAAGGTTAGAAATCATTCGTTTGACAAGGCAAGCCTCGGTATAAGGAGATTTGTGCTCGGCTTATCGAAAAAGGTTTTAATTGCAAATACATTGGGTGAGCTGTGCGATACTTTTAAGGGCACAAATGAAGCGAGCGTGGTGTTTTTCTGGATGTATGCCCTTTGCACCGCCCTTCAGATTTATTTCGATTTCTCAGGCTACAGTGACATGGCAATAGGCCTCGGTCACATATTAGGATTTAACTTCCCTGAAAACTTTAACTATCCCTTTATTTCAAAAAGTATATCGGAATTCTGGCGCAGATGGCATATGAGCCTCGGAACGTGGTTCCGTGACTATGTATATATTCCCATGGGCGGAAACAGAGTGGGATTTCTTAAGTGGATTTTCAATATCTTAACTGTCTGGATGCTCACCGGATTGTGGCACGGCGCGGCGTGGAATTTTGTTATATGGGGACTTTATTTTGCGGTATTTTTAGTTGCGGAAAAGCTCTTTTTGTCAAAGCTTCTTAAAAAGAGCGCTGTTTTATCTCACATATATGTTGCATTTACGGTTTTGATAAGCTTTGTGATTTTTTCATCGAAGGACTTATCTTCGGCAGGTTATGAGATAAAGGCTCTTTTCGGAGGAGGGGGGATTCCCTTTGTTACGGGGGAAACTCTTTACTATCTTAAAAGCTATGCCGTTTTAATCATTTTGGCTCTTATAGGAAGCACTCCGCTTGTGAAAATGGCGGCAGGAAAGCTTTCTGAAAGGTTTGAAAAAGCGGTAAATGTGGCAGAGCCCATAGTTCTTCTGGCACTTTTCATAATTTCCGTTTCATACCTTGTGGACGGAAGCTTTAATCCCTTTTTATATTTCAGATTTTAAGGAGGACGCCATGAATAAAAAATTAAAAAATATAGTAACGGTTGTCCTCTTTGCTGTTCTTATTACAGGATTTTCTCTTACTGCAATTTTGGGAGAAAAGAAAAAGTACACGGAAAGCGAAAGAAGGGCGTTAGAGCCTTTCCCGAAAGTAAACCCGGAAACGGTATTCTCAGGAGAGTTTTCCTCAGACTTTGAAAAATATGCAACGGATAATTTCCCTTTGAGAGATTATTTCAGACGCATAAAAAATATGACAGAGCTTAATGTCTTCGGGAAAGAGGACACCAACGGACTTTACTTAAAAGAAGGTCACATTTCAAAGCTGGAATATCCCGAAAACGAAGCTATGATAAATAATGCGGCAGAAAAAATAACCGCAATTTACGAAACCTATCTTAAGGGCACGGCGGAAAATATTTATGTTTCCGTAATTCCCGACAAAGGAAAGTTTCTGGCGGATACCAAGCTTTCTTTGAATTATGACAGCTTTGAGGAAGGCTTTGTAAATAAAATTCCCTTTGCAGAGCATATAAAAATATCAGACCTTTTGTCAAAGGATGATTATTATAAAACAGATTCCCATTGGAAGCAGGAAAAAATCCTTCCCGTGGCAGAAGCACTTCTTTCGGGTATGGGTAAAAGCCTTTCGGAAAGCTTTACGGAAAAGCTTTTGAAGGAGGATTTTTACGGAGTTTATGCGGGACAGCTTTCTTATTACGACATAAAGGATGAAATTATCGCACTTCAAAGCTATAGTATCGATCATGCCGATGTGACAAGCTATGATACAGGTAAGGCGGAAAAAATGGATATATACACCATGGACAAGCTTCCGAGCAAGGATCCTTATGAGGTGTTTTTATCCGGAGCAAATGCATTGATAGAAATTGAAAATCCAAGTGCCCTCGGGTTAGGTCATCTTATAATATTCCGAGATTCCTTTGCATCAAGCCTTGCACCGCTTCTCGTTTCGGAATATGAAAAAATTACCCTTGTTGACACAAGATATATCGCTCCTTCGCAGATTGCGAATTTTGTGGATTTTGAAGGTGCTGATGTGCTTTTCTTATACTCAACTTCAATTATAAATAACAGCAGTATGTTAAAATAAAAAAGATGCTTTGGAAACTTTTGTTTTCAAAGCATCTTTTTACATATTAAATCAGAAAAAGGTGGACTTTTTTGTGTTTTCGAGTGGCTTTTTTAGGATTGACAATGTGTGTTAAAATGGTATAATATATGTAGCATGCATTAAAAGGGGGGACTTTATGGACAACAAGAAATGGTTTAGAGATGCAAAATTCGGAATGATGATTCATTTCGGTCTTTATTCTCTTTTAGGCGGAGAATGGAAGGGAAAAAGGACAGATCAGATTGCCGAGTGGGCGCAGTCTTATTTCAGAATTCCGAATAAGGAATATCACCGTCTTGCGGAAATTTTCAATCCTGTGTTTTTTAATGCTGAAGAATGGGTTAAAACTGCAAAGGCGGCAGGGATGAACTACTTTGTAATAACAAGTAAACATCATGAAGGATTTGCCCTTTTTAAGTCGGAGGCAAGCTCATTTAATGTGGTTGATGCAACGCCATTTAAGAGGGACATAATAGCTGAAATTGCAGAAGCTTGTTATAAGCATAACTTAAAACTTGGGCTTTATTATTCTCAGGCACTTGACTGGGCACACCCCCACGGTTCGGGACACCCGAAAGGCTACGGACTTAACTGTGGTGTTATGGACTGGGGAAACACCTGGGACTTTCCTGATTTTGAGAAAAAGGACTATATGATTTGCTATGAGGAGAAGATAAAGCCTCAGGTAAAGGAGATACTTACAAATTATGGAGATTTATGCCTTATATGGTTTGATACGCCTGTAAATATGCCTGAAAAATGCAGCAGAGAGCTTTACGATATGGTAAAGCATTATCAGCCTGACTGCCTGATAAATTCCCGTTTGGGTCATGGTATATGCGACTATGAGTCGGCAGGTGATAACGAGATTCCCGAGGATAAAAAGGATATGCTTTTTGAAACTCCCGCAACCTTGAATGATACCTGGGGATATAAGTCCTATGACCAGAACTGGAAAAGTGCCGATGAGGTAATAAGGATTAAAAATCATCTTAACGACAGAGGCATAAATTATTTATTAAATGTCGGACCCGACCACCTGGGAAGATTTCCTGTCATGGCAACGGAAATTCTTCTAAAGGTAGGTAAATATAAAGCATATTAAAGGAGGAATAAAATATGAGAAAATTACTTGCACTGCTTATGGCGATAACACTTATATTCACATTTTTCGTTGTTGCCGAAGCAGAAGAGGGCTCCTATGTAAGAAATAAGGACTGGAAAGTCGAAATAGGCAGCAAAAACGGAGGTATGTGGGCAGTTGAACTTGCTTTTGACGGCAAAAATGACACATACTGGCATTCCTGGTACAAGGCTGAGGGAGCTAACATAGTTGAAAAGGACCAGTGTCCTCATACTATGACCGTAACCTTCCCCGAGCCTCTTGAAATCTCTATGGTTTCATACACCCCCAGACAGGATACCAATGCAACGGGTACATGGACAAAGGCTGAAATTTACGGTTCAACAGATGGCGTGAATTTTACAAAGCTCTGCGATGAAACCTATGATGTTGTAAATGGAAGAAAAGAAGCAAAAACCGCTATTCCGAAAAATAATTACAAGGCAATCCGCTTTGTTACAACCGAGTCTTTGAGCGGATACAGCACAATTGCGGAGCTTCGTTTCTATAAAAACGGTGACGGTGCGAGTGCGCCTGCTGCTTCTGCAAGCGGCGGAAAAATCGCAAACAACGGATGGAAGGTTGAAGCGTCAAGCTTCTATCCTCCCAACGGTGCGGTCGGCCGTGCATTTGACGGAAATGAAAGCACACAGTGGCATTCAAACTATACCGTGGAAAACGGACAGGTTGTATCTCATCTTGAGTGCCCCCATACACTTACAGTAACATTCCCTGAACTTACCGAAGTTACGGCATTTACCTATCTTCCGAGAAAAGATAACCCTGCCGGTATCTGGAAGAAGGTTGAGGTTGAGGGAAGCACAGACGGAACAAACTTTAAAAAGCTCTGCGACGTAAGTTATGA
Organism: Clostridia bacterium; assembly: GCA_045644565.1. GTDB lineage: Bacteria > Bacillota > Clostridia > CAKSNL01 > HGM11501 > HGM11501. The sequence goes on from JAZRHF010000012.1 coordinate 5,166, forward strand.
CGTTGTGGGATCAAGAGCAATTACAAAAACAGAAATCCCAAAGGATAAGTACAAGGCAATCCGCTTTGTTATTACCGATGCGGAGCTTGGCTATGCATCAGCGGCGGAAATTGAATTTTACAACGGCACTCCTTCCGCAAGTGCACCTTCTGCATCCGAATCAAAAATGACCAAAGTGACATTGGAAAACGGCTGGGTAGTTGAAGCATCAAGCGTATATGTACATAATTCTATAGCAAAGGCTTTTGACGGAA
>JAZRHF010000013.1:0-3657 GCA_045644565.1 Clostridia bacterium
TCTACAATCATCAACGCATACAACTAAAAACAAAACTGACTCCGCTTGAAAAACGAAGTCAGTATATTACTTAAAAAAATTTAATTTATTTTACCATAAAGGTCTTTTTTTTGTGCTGTCCGTACAAATTGGGGCACAACACTTTTAGGTTTGAGCCATTTTTTATTTTATTTTTCTATCGTGAGCCATACGTGCTTAACATTTACACGATTGCCTTTATATGCCTCGGAATACTGGATAAGAAGACGGTTTTTGCCATTTTTATCTTTCAGGATTAAGTTGTTTGAATAATAGCAACCGCCTCCGACATGACCGATATGAGTTCCCCCGTCCCAGTTATAACCGTCTTCGGAAGTATATAAAACAAAGCCACAGTCAACATCACTAAGGCTATCACCTTTTCTTCCGTGAAGGATATATATACCGTCCATCTGGTTTGTCTGGGGATTACGAATGCCCTTATCAAGATAGCAGGTTTCAGCCTCGCCCCATGTTACGCCCTTATCGGCGGACACTATATGGTCCATATGACGTTCATCGTTTATGTTATATGCATATACGTGAAGCTTTCCTTCGTCATCAAAAAGCATTGAGCCATAGCATCTTCCCTCTGTAGGAATAGGCACTGCGCAAAATTCCTCAAAGGTTTCACCGTTATCTTTGCTCTTGAATATGCGGTATAAATGCTCCTTTGATACACCGACGAAATTAACCGTTGCATCGTTACAAAATTCAAGCACATATATTTCGCCTTCGTAATAACAAGCGTCATAAACTCTGCCTTTATATTGGCAAAGCTCTTTTTCCTTTGTCCAGGTTTTGCCCGCATCAAAGCTTGTAACGGTCATAGGAGTGTCCCAAGGGGTGCAGCCTTTACCGGAATCGTTTCTCAAGCAAAATGCAACAATTCTTCCGTCATCGCAGGCAACAGCCTTTTCAACGCCTATTGCATATATACCATCATAAAAAGCCTCTTTGGAATAAGGAAGCTCGTAAACATCTGAATAGGTTTCGCCACCGTCCTCGGATATTCTGTATTCAATCCATCCGAAGGCTGAATGACCGTCCCATTTTTCTGCCGATACATTAGAATTAAAATCTATAAATTTATTAGGTGCCCACTGAGCCATTGCGTGGCTCATATGTCCGCTTCTCTTTCTGCTTTCGTTATCAACATAAATCACAGGATCGTCAAGTTTTACCGTATAGTTTTCTCTTTTGATTTCAATACTCATTTTCATTTTCCTTTTTTGGATATTTTTTCATGGTTTTCAATTTTTTATCCATTCAAGCACATATTTTATGTATTCGTCCCAGAAAAGCCAGGAATGTCCGCCGTAGGACTCTTTATATGTAAAGTCATAAGAAAGTCCTTCAAAGCATTTTTTAAGCTCGACATTTTCAGGATATAAGCCGTCTTCTGTTCCTACACCCATGAAAATTCTCGGCTTTATATCGCATTTATCCGTTTCCTTTGCAAGATAAAATAAATCGTCCGTTTCGGGAATGTCAATATTTTCTCCGTAAACGGCTTTTAATACCGATGCAAAGGTTTCTTTTCTTTTTATAATATCGGCAACGCTTGAAAGACCTGCTGCTGCCGAATAATTTTCAGGATTCTTAAGGGCTATCTTCAATGCGCCATATCCTCCCATAGAAAGTCCGGCGATAAAATTATCCTCTCTCTTATCGGATATATTAAAGAAACTTCTCATAAGAATAGGAAGCTCCTTTGCGATGTAAGTATAATATTTTCCGCCGTGAACCATATCGGAATAAAAGCTTCTGTCACCAAAGGGCATAATAACTGCAATGCCTAAAGCTTCGGCATAGCGCTCAATGGAGGTTCTTCTCATCCAGATAGTATGGTCGTCGCTTAAGCCGTGAAGAAGATACAGACACTTGAATTTACCTTCTGTTTCAGCCTTTTCAATTCCGATTTCACCGCTTGCCTTCTTCTGGGGGATTATCGCATAAACCGTGGTCTGAAGCCCTAAAGCCTGACTGTATAAATGAAGTTCGCAAAATGCCATTTTTATCTCTCCTTAATCGGCAGGATACACTATCCCGCACTGTTTTCTTATTTCGTCCATCTGCGTAAGTATGTTGATGCTTGAAGACAGGGGATGGATGTCACTTTCGGTTTTTCCTTCCCTTATGCATCGGCAAGATTCGATAATTTCTTCTTCAAATCCGTCGCCCAAAGCAGGTGCATCAATTTTTTCGCTTCCCACATAAAGCTCATTTGCTCCGTAGAAGCAGGGCATATAAATTCTGCCTTTACTGCCGTACAAAAATCCGTCTGCAGGCTTGGAAAGCCTTGTGGCGGAAGAAATTTTTGCAATAGCACCACTTTCATATTTTAACAAAACTTCCATAAGGGTGTCAACCCCGTTTTCCAAATTTGCCACGGACTTTATTTCTGAAGGATTTTCACCAAAGAAAAGGGATGCAAAATGAAGCCCGTAAACGCCCACATCGAGAAGGGATCCTCCCGCCATATTTACGTTGAATAAATTGGGCTCATCAGCTTTTTCTGTCCGGTAGCAAAAGTCTGCCGAAATTCCCAAAACTTCGCCTATTGCCCCTGATGATACTGCATCCAGGGCTTTTTTTGTTGCAGGAACAAACTTTGTCCACATAGCTTCCATCAAAAACATATTGTTTTTCTTTGCGCAATCGGAAAGCTCTTTTGCCTCTTTAGCATTTACACAAAGTGGTTTTTCGCATAAAACGTGCTTTTTGGCGTTTAAGAAAATTTCCGAACAGCTTTTGTGAAAAGGATGTGCCGTTGCAACATAAACCGCATCAACTTTGTCGGAGGAAGCCATATCTTCATAGCTTGTAAAAACGTTTTCTATGCCGTATTTTTCTGCAAAGCTTCTGCCTTTACCTTCGGTGCGTGAAGCAACAGCAACCAGTTCGGCCCCTTCTACATTCTTAATTGCTTTTGCAAATTTGTTTGCAATACCGCCTGCACCGGCAATTCCCCATCTTATAGTTTTCATTAAAATACCCTCCTTGTCAAAACAACCCGGCTTATGCCGGGTTGTTTTATTATGTTTTCATATTTTTTCTTGCAATCTGAACTTTTTTAGCGACCGGCAATTATCTTATACCATAGTTTTCAATGATATAATCCATATCCTTGTCGCCGCGACCGGAAAGATTGATAAGAATTGAGCCGTGATCCATTCTCTTTGCAAGCTTCATACCGAATGCAACGGCGTGAGAGCTTTCAATAGCGGGAATGATTCCCTCCAGACGGGAAAGCTTGTAGAATGCATCAACAGTTTCTTCGTCGTTTATTACATCATACTTAACTCTTCCGATTTCCTGTAAAAATGCGTGCTCGGGACCGCTTGAGGGATAGTCAAGACCGCTGGCAACGGAATAAACGGGAGCAGGTTCTCCGTTTTCGTCCTTAAGCATTATGCTGTTAAAGCCGTGCATAATACCTTCGGTTCCGTATTTAAGGCTTGCCGCGTGATCGCCAAGCTTTTCACCTCTGCCCAGAGGCTCAATTCCGTAAATGTCAACGGGATCGTTTAAGAATCCTGCAAATAAACCTGCCGCATTACTTCCGCCACCCACGCAGGCAACGATGGAGTTGGGAAGGTGTCCTGTCATTTCAATAAACTGTTCTCTTGCCTCAAT
>JAZRHF010000014.1:0-19530 GCA_045644565.1 Clostridia bacterium
AGAGCATACAAGCTACAAGAAGATAATAGCCTTCGGTGTTTCAGGCGACGAGAAAAAACACAAGATTTCACCCGTGTATATAGACGAAACAGAGTTTTACAGAGAATTACCGGAAGTTGAGTCTTTTATTTCCTTTAACGAAAGCAACATCGACGAGTATTTTGTGCGTGAAGTGTTGCAAGAGGACACGGACAGCGAGAAAGAAACAGCGGAAATCTTAAAGGATGCAGCCACTTTACACGAAGATTTGAGGAATTACGGCAGTGTTAAAGATACCGACAAACCCCTTATTGTTTCGGGAATACTGCTTGCCCTCAGAGAAATAGAATTTAAAAACTTTTCCGTTGACGAGCTCACGGGCGACCCTATCAAGACCGACGGCGAAAAGATTTACAGAGCGATTGCAGACAACTTGCAGAGGGCTAATGTAGCACCGGAAGTCAAAAAGCAAAAGCTCTTGTCACAGTTTGCACTAATTAAGGACACGGCAAAACTTAACGCCGTAGAGCCAAAACTCCAAAAGACACCTTTGAAACATTTTACAGAGTTCTTATATGACAAGATTTATCGCTCTATCCGTTACAGCCAGAGTGCAGAAGATTACCTCGGCAGATTTTACGGCGAGTTTATGAGTTACTCAGGGGGCGACGGACAGACACTTGGAATAGTGCTGACACCAAAACATATAACGGAGCTTTTCTGTGATTTGGTTGACATCAAACCGACGGACACAGTTTTCGATCCGTGCTGTGGCACGGCAGGTTTTTTGATTGTGGCTATGCACAAAATGTTAAAGCAAGCAACAACCGACAACGAAAAGCGAAACATCCGCCAAAAGCAACTGCACGGCGTTGAACTTCAACCCTATATGTTCACAATAGCAACTACAAATATGATACTTCGTGGCGACGGCAAAAGCAACCTTATAGACACAGACTTTTTAAAGTTAAACCCCAATCAGTTGCAGTTAAAGGGTGCGACTGTTGGCTTTATGAATCCGCCTTACTCACAAGGCAGTAAAGCAAACCCTGATTTGTACGAGATAGCTTTTACAGAGCATTTACTGAACAGTTTGACAGTCGGTGCGAGGTGTGCTGTCATTGTTCCGCAGTCCGCTATGACTGGAAAGAGTAAAGACGAGCAAGCCATCAAAGAAAGCATTTTGAAACATCACACTCTTGAGGGTGTTATCTCATTGAGCAAAGACACCTTTTATGGCGTGGGTACGGTTCCGTGTATCGCAGTCTTTACGGCTGGCATACCACACGAAACGGATAAAATATGTAAATTTATCAATTTTGAGAATGACGGCTACAAGGTAGCTCCGCATGTGGGGCTAGTCGAAACCGAAGCCGCAAAGGACAAGAAAGCACATCTTTTGTCTGTATGGCGTGAAGAAATTGAAGCCGAGAGCAAATTCTGTGTATATACAACAGTAGAAGCTGCTGACGAGTGGCTACATAGTTTTTACTATTTTAATGACGAGATACCTACCGAAGCGGACTTTGAAAAGACAATCGGCGACTATTTGATATTCGAGTTTTCTATGATAATGCAAGGACGAGAATATCTGTTTGAGAAAAACAACCTCAAACAAAAGTATGTTGATTTTGCCAATGCAGAACTTAAAACGCCACCGGTACCGCTTGCGGAAAAGACATGGGGCGAGTTCTTTATCTCAGATATATGCTACATCGAATCGGGTCGGGATATATACGACATCGAGAGAGTTGACGGCAACATTCCCTATATCACATCGACGGCAACAAACAACGGAATAAAGTATTATGTATCAAATACCAATGAAACACTTGAAGAAAACGCTATATCTGTAAATCGTAACGGAAGCGTCGGCTATTCCTTTTATCATAAGTATAAAGCATTATACTCTAACGATTGCCGAAAGTTAAAGCTCAAACAATGCCGTAATGAGTTTGTCGCTCTGTTCATCACAAATCAAATCACGCAACAGAAAGACAAATACAACTACGGCTATAAAATGGGAACAGGGCGATTAAAAAAGCAAATGATAATGTTACCGATAACCGACGACGGACAGCCAGACTATGAGTATATGGAGCAGTACATCAAAGCCGTTATGTTCGGGAAGTACAAAAAATATCTTGAATACCAAAACTGTCCAAGGCTGTAACAAGCAAGTAAGATGTATTGTATCTTAAAATAATTTAGGAGAATCCTAAGACCTTATAAATCGGGCGATTCGTGAATCGACCCTACGATAAAAGGCAGAAACGAAATCAAATCGTTTCTGCCTTTTGTATTACTATCCTTAACAGTATACCTATTAAGCACAGTATGATTTTTACTTCAAGAATCCGTTTATTATCTGCTCTTCTGCCTCTGCCTCGGAAAGCCCCAGGGTCATAAGCTTTGTGAGCTGTTCGCCTGCAATTTTACCGATTGCCGCTTCGTGAATCAAGGAAGCATCAATGTTATTTGCAGTCAGTGAAGGAACGGCAACAACCTTTGCGTTATCCATAATAATGGCGTCGCACTCGGTGTGACCTGTGCAGGGACCGTTTCCGATAATTTCAGAATCAAACTTCTGATAGGAGTTGTCCTTTGCAACGGAACGGGAAACAACATCGGCGGATGCGCCTTCGCCGTTTAACTCAACAACATAGTCGCTTATGGCGGTCTGGTTTCCGTGGGTCATAAGTCTTTCACGAACCAAAAGACGGGAATTTGATGCCATCTTAACGGTGGATTTACGAACGGTTGAGTCAACACCCTTAATCTGTACCATTTCCATTTCAAGGCTTGAGCCTTCAGCCATTTCTACCTCTGTCACGGGGTTAAACACTCTCTTACCTTCTCCGTCACCATCGCCGTAGTGCTTTTCAACGTACTTAACATGAGCACCTTCTTCCAAAAAGAAGCGATGGATACCGTCGTGGGAAGAATCCTGATTTCCGCAGTTATGAATACCGCAGCCTGCGATAATTACAACGTCTGCATCCTTTCCTACGTGAAAATCGTTGTAAACCGTTTCCTTAATTCCGCTTTCGCTTAAGATAACGGGAATGTGAACGCTTTCCTTTTTTGTGCCTTCCTTGATGTAAACGTCAATTCCGCTTACATCGGTTTTGCTTACTATATCAATGTTAGCTGTGGTGTTTCTTGCTTCCATTTCGCCGTTGGCACGGATATTGTATGCACCCTCGGGTATGTCGTGGAGGTCAGCAACTTCCATTAAGATATTCTTTTTTATAGCGTCAAGCATTTGCTTCTCCTCCTTCTTCAAGACGTTCGCAGAAGGAACGGTCTGCTACCTTTAATATTTCGGATAAAACATCCTTGCTGTTACCTCTCTTTTCAACTTTACCGTCGGCAACAACGATAATTTCGTCTGCGATATTAAGTATTCTTTCCTGATGGGAAATTATTAAAATTGTTCCGTCTTTGATGTTCTTTCTCATTCTTTCAAAAACGCCGATTAAGCTTTTGAAGCTCCAAAGGTCAATTCCCGCTTCGGGCTCGTCAAAAATGGAAAGCTTTGTGCCGCGCGCAAGTACGGATGCAATTTCAATTCTTTTAAGCTCACCGCCGGACAGGCTTGAATTTATCTCTCTTTTAATATAGTCCTTTGCGCAAAGACCAACGGCAGAAAGATATTCGCAGGCATCGGAAACAGAAAGCTGTCTCTTTGCGGAAAGACGCATAAGGTCAAGCACATCAATGCCCTTGAAACGAACGGGCTGCTGAAAAGCAAAGCTGATGCCGAGGTTTGCACGCTCGGAAATGCTTTTTTCTGTTACATCCGCGCCGTCAAAGAAAATTTTGCCGCTTGTGGGCTTTTCAATTCCCATAATAAGCTTTGCAAGGGTGGATTTACCGCCACCGTTGGGGCCTGTTATAACGGCAAACTTCCCGTCTTCAACAGTTAAGTTTATATTATCTATTATCTTTTTGGTTGTACCGCCCTCCGAAACTTCGAAGGAAAGGTTTTTAAGTTCAAGCATAGGTGATTTCCTTTCTTTAGGGTTTTGCCAAAAGGAGAAAATTGAAATTCTCCTTTAAGATAACTATTATAACATATTTTAACAAATTTTGCAATAGTTATTCGGATTTTACTCCTGTTTCTACGAAGCAATAGCCCTTGTGACGTTCCGTCTTACCCGGCTTAAAAGGATGGTAGTCCTCGTAAAAGCTCTGAGGTTCAATTAAATGAGGCTCTCCGGAAAGCAGGTGATGAGGACCTAAAAGGTTACGCAGGGTGTTGGAAAGCGTAAGCTCAATTTCGTTTTCTCCTTCAACAAGGAAGGGTGAAAGGTCAGCCTTTTCGTAGTTATAGATAAAATCAGCCAAAGCTTTTCCGTTTATCTTTACAGAAACTGCGTTTACGCCTGTCTTATGAAGTACAAGGCATTTATTTACATCATTAACAAAAATGGATTTCTTAAGTGTAAGCTTTCCTGAAAAGAAGGGAAAGCCCTGCTTTTCCAAAGATGTAAGGCTCACTTTTTCGGGAAGGGGACAAAGGGTGAAGGGGCCTTCCGTTCTTACGGAATTATTTATTGTATTCTCATATTCGCCTTCGCTCATAACTGCAAAGTCGCCTACAAGATATACAGGCTCTGTTTCCGTATCAAATTTTATCTTGTTAAGCTCTCCTTCAAATTTCTTTGCACGGTCAAGTTGTGCATAAACCTCCTCGGACTGATAAAGACGGAATTTTACTGAAATTTCATTTTCTCCGATTTTCACCGCATCCCGGATATCAATAAGGGAAACAGAACGGTCAAAGAAGGTGCCGATTGATTTTTTATCAATAAGCTTTCCGTTTATTTTAATTTCATCCATATTTTCGGGACATTCAACGCCAAGCGTTATGTTTTCGGGAAGGAAGGTGGCGTTAAAGCGGAAAACAAGCTCCGTTTCGGGATTTGTTTTAAGCATAAGAGCCTTTCCCAATATGTTAAGTACATATTCGTTTTCACAAATCTTTTCTCCTTCAAAGAAGCAGTCGCACATATCAAGGGTAAGGGCGTTGGGGGAATGTGAGACGATGTCCCAGTTTTCATCGGGAAGAGCGAGGGTTTTTCCGCGAATTACGGTTTTTTCGCCCACAGCACCGTCTTTTTCGATTAAAATTATGCTTTCAAAGGGAGCAAAGGTGTATTTTCCGTCAAACTCCGAAAGCGTTCCGTCTGTAAGGGATAAGATAAGATTGCCCTTTTTGAAGGAGGCGGAAATTTCACCTTCCGTGGAGTTTACAAAATAGTGTGCGGTAAAGTCGGAAAAACGACGGATTGTGTAGGAGAGTGGACCGTCTTCTGTAATATCATTTGAAGGGATGTCCTTTGCACTTACTATTTTTCCGCCCTGATTTTTAAATTCCTCGATTAACTTTTCTACCTTTTCAAGGTGGAATTTGCCCTCGGGAATGATTAGTGTGTGATAGCTTGCGCTTCCAATATGGATTTTGCCGTCCTTTACAAAGGCTTCTTCTTCCATAATGAGCTCGTCACCCATATCAAAGGGAATGTGTTTTTCTTCAAGAAGCTTTATATCCTCTGTAAATGCATTCTGAATTGCATAAATTCCTTTATTTCCTGCATTGTCAAATTCAGCCCAGCAGGAAACAAGGGGATGAAGTAATAAAACGCCGAAATCGGTTTCACCTTCGCTTAAGATTTTGCCGATTCTTCCTGCGGTTTCGGTAAATTTATGATATTTGTCCCACCAGGGCTGGTTAAAATAAATCTGCGGGGGATAATCTCGCTTACGAAGTCCCCTCATTGAATAGTGCTGTGTATGGGGGCAAAGCAGCGTAACTCCGCGTACTGCCTGCCACTCGAAAAGCGCCCGGTATTCGTCAAAATCAATACTGTGTCCCGATGCGGCATAGGTTTCGGAAATCACCTGTTTGCGGTCAAACTGATGAGCAACGGAAGAAACCTGAAGTGCGGAAAGCACGTGGCCGCCCGGCACCTTTCTTCTTGTTAAAAGATCGCATCCCGGGATATGCATATAGCGATACTGTGCCATAATGGAGCCTGATGCCTTTATCTGACTTGGGAAATCCTCCTCAAGAAGATAATGCCCCGTGAAAGCATAACCGTATTTATCGCACCAGTCGTAAATTCTCTTTGCGTAGTTGTTTTTGTAAAGCTTGGCAATTAATCGCCAGTATTTTATTTTTATTTCTTTGGAATTTTCTCTTTCAAGGAACAGAGCAGGAAGATGGGGAACTAATGAAAATCCGTACTCTGATTCGAATTCGGAAAAAAGCTTTAATGTGTAGGGAAGCCCGCCCTCACGCATAAGCTGTGGCTCATCTGTGAAGAATGCGGAAATTTTGTTTCCGCAACGCTTTCTGTAAGGCTCATAGGAATATTCTATAAACTTGTCCGTAACCTCTGCATCAAGCAGGTCGACATAGTGTATGTTTTCCTTAAAGTAAAAGTGGTAGCCGTCTACATTTGCAACTGTTGTGTCGGTTTCCTTTTCGCCATCTTCGCATAAAAGCTGCTTGTGGGTATATTTTCTGCCGAGGGAAGGAACCTTTCCGTCCGCAAAGCCGGAGGGCCATCCGTTTTCGTCATAAGCGCAGGCTAAAAGATTCTGCTTTTCGCCTTCGTCTGCGGCGGCTTCAATGTTATCAAACCAGGTTTCACCTAAATATTCATCAACAAGACCGCCTCTTGCATGGAGAAAAAATCCTCCTACTCCCTCGTCTTTCATAATTTTTATCTGACGGCGGGTTTCCTTCTCGGAAAGACGGTCGTTAAGGGTCCAGAAGGGGCGGGGACGGTATGTATTTTCTATATTTTTAAAGTCAAATTCTGAATAGTTCATAAAAACACATCCTTTCAATTAATATGATTATATAGGATAAAAAAAGCAGTGTCAAGTTGACAATTTGATTTTTTTGTATATAATAAGTAAAGAATAAATCAAGGGAGGAATTACCATTACTGATTTAATTTTAAGAGTATTCGTAGGTGAAGGTGCCGACAAAGGTGAAGGCAACCGTACAAAATACGGTAACGTTGCTTCAATCCTCGGCATACTTTGCAATGTTTTTTTATGTATAATAAAAGGAATAGCGGGATTTTTGTCGGGATCTGTTGCAATTATTGCAGATGCCGCAAACAATTTATCCGACGCGGGAAGCTCGGTTATCGCATTAATCGGCTTTGCCATATCCGATAAGCCTGCAGATGAAGAGCATCCTTACGGTCATGCAAGGTTTGAATATATATCCTGCCTTGCCGTTGCTTTTGTTATATTCGGAATCGGCATTACACTTTTAAAATCCTCCTTTGAAAAAATATTAAATCCCGAAGCTGTGGAAAAAAGCTTTGTAGTGTTTTTGATACTTATTGTTTCAATTTTGGTTAAGCTCTGGATGAGCCTTTTTTACAGAAAGGTGGGAAAGCTTATTTCCTCATCTGTACTCATGGCAAATTCAAAGGACTCCTTCAACGATGTAATATCAACGGGTGCGGTGCTTCTTACCACTATTCTTTATGCTGCTACCGATATAAATCTTGACGGATATGTGGGACTTTTAGTTGCACTCTTTATCCTTTATGCAGGCTTTGGCGTACTTAAAGAAACCTTTGACAATATTTTAGGTACGGTTCCGGATGCGGCGTTGGTCCGTTCCATAACGGAGAAGCTTGAATCATACGAGGGGGTACTTGGCATCCACGACCTTGTGGTGCACAGCTACGGTCCCGAAAAATATTTTGCCTCAGTACATGTTGAAGTGTCCTATGACGTGGATATTTTATTGAGCCACGATATGATAGACAATATTGAGCGTGAATTCAGAGAAAATAAAAACATTAATCTTGTTATTCATTTGGATCCTATCGTTACAGATGATGAGGAGGTTAATGAGCTTAAGGCGAAAACCGTTGCTATAGTAAAAGGCATAAACTCCCTTTACGGAGTTCACGATTTTCGTATGGTAAAGGGCGAAACCCATTCCAATCTCATTTTTGATGTAGGAATTCCCGTGGGGGATAAAATTACGGAAAGCGAGCTTAAAGAAAGAATTTCATCCGAGGTAAAGAAAATTAATGAAAAGCTTTTCTGTGTGATTACCGTTGACAGAAATCTTGTGTGAGGGTGCTATGAAAGAAGCAATAGAAGAGATAATTAAAGAAGCAGGAAAAATAATGCTTGAAGCCCGCTATAAAAATATTTCGGCAGACGAAAAAGAGGGATGCGCCAATTTCGTAACCGAATATGACGTGAAAGTACAAAACTTCCTTGAGGAAAAATTTAAGGAGCTTATTCCTTCTGCATCCTTTCTTGCGGAAGAAAGCGGAGAAGATGAAAACAAGGTAGGAGAAGGCTTAACCTTCATAATTGACCCCATCGACGGCACGACAAACTTTTTGTATAATATGAGTCAAAGTGCCATTTCAGTTGCCCTTGCAAAGGACGGCGAGGTTATTCTCGGAGCGATATTAAACCCCTATACCGATGAATATTTTTCAGCGGAAAAAGGAAAGGGGGCATATCTTAACGGAGAGAGAATTTGTGTATCGGAGGCAGAAAACGAAAAAGCTCTTGCTATAATAGGAACAGCGCCCTATTATAAGGAAGCCATCGGAGAAAAAACCGTGGAGCTTTTTAAGGAACTTTATTTTAATTTCGGTGACATAAGAAGGAGCGGCTCGGCGGCAATTGACTTATGCAATATTGCGAAGGGAAGCGCATCTTTGTTTGTTGAATATGTATTATCCCCCTGGGATTATGCGGCAGGAGCTTTGATTGTTTCCGAGGCAGGGGGCGTAATTTCCGACTTTTCGGGAAAGGCTCTTGATGAATTTTCTAAAAGCACTGTGATTGCGGCAAGCAAAAAGGCTTATTCTGCGGCAATGGCAATTTGTAAAAAAATTTACTGATTGTTCATTTTTCGCTATTGATTTAAAATGAATTTGCCTTTATAATAGAATGAGTTACATGTAAAGGAGAAAGATTATGGACGAAAATAAAGAATTAAATACAAACGAGCCCGAAGCCGAAGCGGTTGATAAGGCAAGCTTTGCTGATGTTAATTACGAAGAAGAAAAAGAAGAAAGGGAAGAACTTCACGAGGAGAAGGAAAAAAAGAAAATATTTACTCCTAAGATAATTTATTCTCTTTCAGCTATTCTGGTTATAATTGCATTGGCATGGGTTTTGGTAAGTTCCTTCTCGGGTGTTGATACAGGTAAGGCAAATGCTTACAATAATCCCATTGGTGTTACAAAAGGAAAGTATTTATATCACTCCAATTTCCGAAACGATACACTTTACAAAACAGAAATTAAAGGTGACTCCGTTAACAGCGAAAAGGTAACGGAAATGTCAGCGATATTTTTTGCACAGCACAAAGGCGATGTTTATTTCTATGATGCCATAAATGGGCAGATACTTAAGTATAACGACAATGGAAGTCATAAAGTAATTTATGAAGGTCAGTCATACTATCAGCAGTACATCGGAAATTATGTTTATTTCCTTACCCCTGATAATACTTACGGCGGTTTTGTAAGAAGAGCTCCTCTTAAAGGCGGCGAAGCAGAAATCGTTCTCAATGTAAGTACAAACTGTTTCGGTATTTCGGGAAACAACATTGTGTATTATGATCCTACAATAAATACTCTTTGTGCCACAACGATTAAAAATGCCATGAATTGTGCAAAGGAAGCAAACGGCGAAGCATCCACATCAAATGCCATAGGTGCCGTTGCATTGGCTGAAAGATATGCTCAGAACATCAACGTGACAGGAAAAGATGTCTACTTTGTGGATTGTACGGGCGGTTTGAATGTTATTTGTCATTTGGACATGGTTTCCGGAAAGGTGGAAGAAGTAAACTTCGGAACTTCAGGTACTCTTCTGAATGTAAGCGGAAAGCATATGTTCTATGTCGGTGCTGATTCTCATCTTTACAGAATGAATCTTGACGGTAAAGATATAAGAGATCTTACAGGCAATGTCTTTAAGCAGATAGCAGGCTTTGGGGTTTACGGTGATGACATTGTATATTATGCTCTTATGCCGAAGCTCAATGCGGAAACAATGCAGACTGAATACATTCCTGTTATCGGAGTGATGAGTATTGATGGTAAATCAACATTGGTTATTCCTGCAGATGACGGCGGAAACTTTTCAAGCGGTGCCGAAATGCCCGAGGTAGAAATAGAGGGAACTGAGGAAGAAGTTCCTGAAAATCCCGGAGAAACAGAAGGTTAATAAAAAATAGGCTGTAAAAATTACAGCCTATTTTTTTATTCTGTGATGGTTAGCCCTACCTGCTCGATAATATTATCGGTTTTAGTGCAGTTTTCAAATTTATTTCCTTTATATATAAATTCTTCGGTGTTATTGATAATCGCAACGGGGCAATGGCAGTTTATGAACTTGTTATCGGAAACCTGAATTTTTCCGTGATAATATTTGCCTTCTTCTGTTTTGGGGCGTTTCATAACTTCAACAATGCCGCTGCTTCCCCAACTGTTTTTAACATATTTGCAGTTGATAAATGTGTTTTCTGTTATCGAAACATCCTTTACGCCGCCTGCTTCAAACCAGTACTGACCGTCGGATTCAAATTTAATGGGGGTTCCCGGATTGTCGAATAAGTTGTTTCTGATTATGGTTTTTCCTGCACTTGCAAGAAGCATACCTCTTGCACGGTTATTTTTAAGGGTGCAGTTTTCAAAAATTACTTCGGGATTTCTGGAAATTTCCGTAACGTCATCCCCTACCAGAATATCATCTGTGCCGCCTTCGATTTTTACATTGATATATTCGTGGTTGATTTTTTCAACCGATGTTACCTTGAAGGTGTTTTTGTGAATTAAAGAAAGGGGATCGCAGGTTTCCAGAATGTCGCCTTCCTTTATAAAGTCAATGCCGAGAGCCTGGTTGTGCATGAATTTAAGAAGGATACTGTCTTCGGTTTTATCTGTAATACGAAGGTAAATGCCGTGTACGTTAAGTGCATCGTCAAGCTGACCTTCGAAGTAGGAATCGTGAATATGTATCTTGCCGAAGCAATGAACAAAGTGAGTTGCATCGGCACAGATTGAAAAACAACTGTCGCCATAGGGCTTTATGGTCATATCGGAAATTTCGATATCCTTTGAAACCTGGGCAATAACACCCATACCTGCGCCGTTATATCTTGTAAAACCTTCAATTTTTATGTTTTCGGAATATGCAATAAAAATTCCTGCGGATTCACGGCTTCCTGTATCAAGAGAAATTTTATCCCCTTCTTTGAGTCCGGAATTATAATAATATGGGGAAGCTGTGCGGAAAGAAACATTTCCTTCTTCATCTTTTATCATGGAAAAGGGAACTCCGAAAAGACCGAGGTCAGGAAATTCCGGTGTCATATAGCCTGTTTCTTTGTCCCATGCGTTTAAGCGGTCGTAGTAAAGCTTTCTTGAATTTTTGGTTGTGGTACAAAGAGCACTTCCCCGTAAAGCGATGGGTGAGCCGCCTGATACACGGAAGGTGAAACCTTTTTCAGAGCATTCCGTTACATAACCGTAGGAGGAAGCGGGATTTTCTGTCCTTACGGAAACATTTTTAATTGTAATATTTTCGGAATTCAAAATTACAAAGGGGAAGGAAGAATCGTCAATTAAAAGATCACTTCCTGAAAAATCCAAAGTGAGGTTCTTAAAATCCTCAATCAAAAAGATAATTCCTCTTAATCCGTTGTCATGGTTTGAAACGATAAGATATCTTTCTTCGGCTAAAGCTCCCGAAATGTTATATGTATCTTTGGGAAAGAGGATATAATCTTCGCCTGTCTTCTTAGCATGAGCGAGAATGCTTTTTATGTCAAGTGTGTGGTTTCCGCTTTTTGCAAAATCTTTGTAGTTCAGCATAAAATCTTCCTTTCTTATAAGATGTCAATTCATTTTATCACAGAAAAAGCGTATTTGCAATAAAAATCGCAGATATCTTTTTCATGGCGGGATTTCATCTTACAGGAATTAACATGGTAAAACGGCGGAGAAATTTGCTTTTTTGGCACAATAGGTTGGGCACGGGCGAATTTGCAGAGAAAATGTAAAATATAACAAAATTGTTAAAAAAGTTTGACAAACGGAAATATTTATGTTATAATGATGACATCAGGAAAGAAATTTATGTATGAGATTGTTGTACTAAGCCCCTTGGTGCGGGCTTTTTTGTCGGAGGACTTATGTTTGAATGTAAATTTAAAAAGTCTTATATAACCCTCGCAATGACCACATTGTTCCTTGTTTTCAGTGTATTGGCGGCAAATGCCGAAACGGTTATAGGGATAGTTGTGGCATCCAGTCTTAATGTAAGAGAAAATGCAAGTTCGAGCTCGTCCATAATAACAGAGGTTGAGGCGGGAAGCGAAATTGTTCTTTTGGAGCGTACGGGTGACTGGTATAAGGTTAATGTAGGAGACATAGGGTATGTTAATGCCAATTATATAAGAACGCAGAATGAAATTGCAACAGGTACTGTTATTGCGGCTCCCGTTACGGATGTAACCATAACCAAGGGACAGCAGGTAATAGATATCGCTAAAAAGTACATCGGTGTACGCTATGTTTACGGCGGCACAACTCCCAACGGTTTTGACTGCAGCGGTTTGGTTCAGTATGTATATCGTCAGATGGGAGTAAGTGTTAACCGAGTAGCGGCAGACCAGGCGAAAAACGGAGTTTATGTTGCCAAGGAAGATTTACAGCCCGGCGACATGGTGTTCTTCAAGAAGCCCGGCAGAGCTATTCATCATGTAGGGCTTTACGTGGGCAACGGAAACTATTTGCACGCACCTTACACAGGTAAGACTGTGACAATAGAGCCTATGACACGTTCTGACTACTACACTGCAAGAAGAATTTTCTATTAATTTCAAGTAATGGAAAAAAACACTTGCATTATTGGATTTTGTGTGTTATAATGTTAAAGACGCAAAAGAGTGGGAATTCTCCCACTCTTTCGTGTTGTATTAAGAAAAAATCTTTTTTCACAAGCGGAAAGAGGTGTAAAAATGTCCAAAATTGAAGAAATCGTAGAATTGGAAGCAGCCGCTATATGCGAAAGGGAAGGTCTTTACGTATATGAGGTGGAGTATAAGAAGGAAGGCAGTGACATGGTACTCCGAATCTTCATTGATTCTGATACCGGGGTTACCCTTACGGAATGCGAAAAGGTAAGCCGTGCCCTTTCTGACAGACTTGACGAGGTTGATCCCATTAAAACTCCTTATGAGCTTGAAATTTCCTCTCCCGGCGTGGAAAGACTTTTGACAAGAAACTGGCATTTTGAAAAAGTGCTGGGTGAAAAAATAAACGTAAAGCTTTTCAAGCCTTTAGATGGAGTGAAGACCTTTACGGGTATATTAAAGGAAGCTGACGATGAAACCTTTAAGGTGGATTTGGGAGATAAAGAATTAACAATCGAAAAAAACAAAGCATCACAAATAAAAACAGTATTTGAATTTTAGGGGGTATTTAGAAAAATGAACCAGGAACTTATGCAGGCTTTGGAAGAACTCGAACTTACCAAAGATATTAAGAAGGAGTACATGATTGAGGCTATTAAAGCGGCACTTGTTGCAGCATGCAAGAAAAACTATCTTGACAACCTCTATGTACGTGTTGAAATGAACGAGGAAACAGGTGCAATCCAGGCATTTACACAGAAAATGGTTGCAGAAGAAGTGGAAGATCCCGTTAACGAAATTTCCTTAGATGAGGCAAGAGCTATAAAGCCTTCCTACGAAGTTGGAGATTTTGTTGATTTCGCAGTTGATCCCATGAGATTCGGAAGAATTGCGGCTCAGACTGCAAAGCAGGTTGTAATTCAGAAGATAAGAGAAGCTGAAAGAGGACATCTTTTTGATGCATTTTCTGAAAAAGAGGGTAAAATCCTTACAGGTATTATCCAGAAGGAAGACAGAAAGGGAATAATTGTTTCTCTTGAAGATAATGCGGAAGGTTTACTCATTCAGAAGGAACAGATTCCCGGTGAGGAATATCCCTTCAACAAGCGTATGAAGTTTTTTGTTATGGAAATCAAGAAGGCTTATTCCGGCCCTCAGATTTTACTTTCCAGAACTCATCCCGGTCTTATCAGAAAGCTTTTTGAGCAGGAAGTTCCCGAAATTGCAGACGGAACAGTTGAAATCAAGAGCGTTGTGAGAGAAGCAGGATCCCGTACAAAGATGGCAGTTTGGTCAAACGACGAAAAAATTGATCCCATCGGTTCCTGCGTAGGTCAGAAGGGTATGAGAGTAAATGCTGTTATGGACGGCATGGGCGATGAAAAAATTGATATCATCAAATATTCCGAAGATCCTGCTGAATTCATAAAGGCTGCATTAAGCCCTGCAAAGGTAACAGAGGTTACTGTTAATGAAGAAGAAAAGACAGCTATGGTAACCGTTCCCGAATATCAGCTTTCTCTTGCCATCGGTAAAGAAGGTCAGAATGTTCGTATTGCTGCAAGACTTACAGGCTGGAAGATTGATATAAAGAGCGACAACGCAGAATAACAGAGGTGAGAATGCGTGACTAAAAACATTCCCCTTAGAATGTGTTGTGTTTGCAGAGAAAGCAAAGATAAAAAAGAACTTTTGAGAATCGTGAAAAATAAAGAGGGAGAGATTTTTATCGATCCTACCGGAAAGGCAAATGGACGCGGTGCATATATTTGCAAAAACGGCACTTGTGCAGAGGAAGCAGAAAAGAAAAGAGCTTTGGAGCGTTCTTTCAAAGTGTCAGTCGGTAAGGAACTGTTTTTGTCCCTCGACGAAATGAAGCAAGAGAACTAAAACGGAGGTGTTTCTATGGCTAAAATTAAAGTAAATGAGCTTTCTAAAGAAATCGGCGTTAAAAGTGCCGACATCGTTGAATTGCTTAAAGATACAGGAACTCAGGTAAAGGGTTATTCCAGCGTATTGTCCGACATGGATATGAACGTAATACTTGAGCATTTTACAAAGCTTTACGACGACGGTTCCGATGTATATGAATTTATGAAATCCTTGTGTCCCGTTGTGGTGGAAGAGCCTAAGGTTGAAGAACCTAAGAAAGAAGCAAAGGCAGAAGCGGAAGAAAAGGAATCCGCTCCCGTAAAGGAAGCAGGAGCAAAGCCCCAGCGTAATACCGAGAAGAGATATGTTGACACCCGTGCCAACGTTGTTGACCTTTCCAAGTATAACGACAGCGAAAAGATTGAAGAACTTGCTCCCGAACTTAAGGATACGGTTACAAACAAGCAGAAAATCAAAAAGGGACAGAAGAACAAGATGCAGCAGCAGAAAAATACTTTTGTTCCCAAGAAAGAAGAACCCAAGAAGAAAGAAAAGCTTGAAATTGAAATTCCCGATGAAATCGTGGTTTCCGAGCTTGCTGAAAAGCTTAAGACCAATGTTAACGATGTTATAAAGCGCCTTATGTTAATCGGCGTTATGGCAAACGTTAATCAGACAGTTGACTTTGATACCGCAAGCTTAATAGCTGAAGATATGGGTGCAAAGGTTACAAAGGAAATTATTGTAACAAAAGAAGACGTTTTATTTAACGATGTGGAAGATGCGGAAGAGGATTTACTTCCCAGAGATCCCGTTGTTGTTGTAATGGGTCACGTTGACCACGGTAAGACTTCTCTTCTTGACGCAATAAGAGAAACCAACGTTGCTTCAGGAGAAGCCGGCGGTATTACACAGCACATCGGTGCTTATCGTGTTACAATCAACGGAAGACAGATTACATTCCTTGATACACCCGGTCACGAAGCATTTACTGCAATGCGTGCCCGCGGTGCTCAGGTAACAGATATCGCAATCCTTGTTGTAGCGGCAGACGACGGTATCATGCCTCAGACTGTTGAAGCTATAAACCATGCAAAGGCAGCAGGACTTACAACAATCGTTGCAATCAACAAAATCGACAGAGAAAATGCAGATGTTGACAGAGTAAAGAGAGAACTTTCTGAGAATGATATATTAATAGAAGAGTGGGGCGGAGATACAGTTTGTGTTGAAGTTTCCGCAAAGCAGAGAATCAACATCGAAGGCCTTCTTGAAATGGTTATCTTAAGTGCAGATATGCTTGAACTTAAGGCTAACCCCAACCGTATGGCTAAGGGTACCGTTATTGAATCCCGTCTTGATAAGGGAAGAGGTCCCGTTGCATCCGTGCTTGTACAGAAGGGTACTCTTAAACAGGGTGATATAGTTGTTGCAGGAACAAGCGTAGGTAAGGTTCGTGTAATGACAGACGATAAGGGTAATAAGATTAAGGACGCAGGTCCTTCCGTTCCCGTTGAAATCGTGGGTCTTTCCGAGGCTCCCGAGGGCGGAGAAATCTTCTGGGCTGTTGATGATGAAAGAGCGGCTCGTGATGTTGTTGAAGCAAGAAAGCAGAAGATTAAGGACGAAGCCGTTCAGGCTCAGACCGCTGTAAATCTTGATGACCTCTTTGCTCAGATTTCCCAGGGCGACGTTAAGACACTTAACATCATTGTTAAGGCTGACGTTCAGGGTAGCGTTGAAGCTGTTCGCCAGAGTCTTGAAAAGCTTTCCAACGAAGAGGTTAAGGTTAAGGTTATCCACGGCGCAGTTGGCGGTGTAAACGAATCTGACGTTATGCTTGCATCTGCATCCAATGCTATTATTGTAGGATTCAATGTTCGTCCCGACGGCGGTGCGAGAGTTGCGGCTGAAACAAAGGGCATCGAAATGAGAATGTATCGTATTATTTACGACGCAATCGACGAAATCGAAGCTGCTATGAAGGGTATGCTTGCACCCAAGTTCCGTGAAAAGGTAACAGGACACGTTGAAGTTCGCCAGACCTTTAAGGTTTCAAGCGTTGGTACAATCGCAGGTTGTTATGTTACAGACGGTGTAATTCAGAGAAATAATCAGATAAGAGTTGTGCGTAACGGTATTGTTATATACGAAGGTGCAATCGACTCTCTTAAGAGATTCAAAGACGACGCTAAGGAAGTTGCCGCAGGCTTTGAATGCGGTATAAGCATTGAAAAGTACAACGACATCAAGGAAGGCGACGTATTTGAAAGCTTCACTATGGAAGAGGTTGAAAGATAAATGAGTTTCGACAGGATTGAAAGAATATCCGGCGAAGTAATGCGGGAACTTTCCAATATTTTAAGAGAAATAAAAGATCCCCGTATGAAAGGTATGATAAGTATCTTAGCCGTTAAGGTGGCAAAGGACTTATCCCACGCCAAGGTTATTTTAAGCGTACTCGGAACAGAGGAAGATAAAAAATCCACCCTTTCTGCATTAAAGTCGGCAAGCGGATTTATAAGACGCGAGCTTTCCGGCCGTGTAGATTTAAGAATTACTCCCCAGTTAAGCTTTGAAATAAGTGATTCCATTGAACATGAAATTCACATAAGCAAAATAATTGAGGAAGCAATGAAGGGATCGAAGGAAAATAATGAGTAAATTTTCTGAAATTATTAAAGAAATTAAAAAAGCGGAGAGCATCGTTATTTCCGTCCATGTCAACATGGACGGAGATGCGGTAGGCTCCGCATTTTCCTTTGCTCAAGGCTTGAAGGACCTTGGCAAAAAAACGGTAGTGGCACTTGATGAAGCACCGCCTTATTATCTTTCCTATTTCTGCGATGAGTATGTAACAGAAACCGATGAGGTTTTTGACCTTGCGGTTGCCCTTGATGCGGGAGACTTGAACAGGCTTGGTAAATGCAAGGATATATTCGGCAGGGCGAAAAGGCATGTCTGCATTGACCACCATGTGTCAAATCCGGGATACGGTGATGTGAACTATATAAAGGCGGAAGCGTCAAGCACATCGGAAATTGTGTATGAACTTATACTGGAGCTGACGGGGAAAATTTCTTCCCGCCAGGCGGAACAGCTCTATGCAGGTATCATAACGGATACAGGCGGGTTCAAGTTTTCAAACACAACTCCCGAAAGCTTTAAATACAGTGCTCATCTTCTTGAATGCGGTGCGGATATAAACAAGGTTTGTATCGAAATTTACGAGTCGGAGTCTCTGGCAAAGCTTAAGCTTAAGTCACGTGCTCTTGATTCTTTGAAGCTTTATGCGGGAGGGAAAATTTCTTCTGTTCTTATCGAAAGAAAGGATTTTGAAGAAACAGGTGCCTGCATTGCGGATTGTGAAGGATTTTCCGATATAGGAAGAGGCGTTGAAGGTGTTGAAGCATCCTTTTCCATTACCGTGAGGAATATGGTTAAGGTTAGTCTCCGCAGTAAGTACTATGTGGATGTGGCAAAGGTTGCAGCACACTTTGGCGGTGGCGGACACAAAAGGGCTAGCGGAGTTACTCTTCCCGGAGATACCGATGTGGAAAAGCTTACATGTGAGCTTGTTTCCTTGCTTGAAAAAGAAATAACGGAGCATGAAAATGAACGGAGTAATAATAATTGATAAAGAGGCAGGTTTTACCAGCTTTGACGTTGTTGCAAAGGTCAGAAAGCTTTGTCGCCCATATAAGGTGGGGCATACCGGAACTTTAGACCCTGATGCAACAGGGGTGCTTCCTGTCTGCATAGGGAACGCCACAAGGGCTGCCGACATAATGAGCGGAAACGATAAAAAAAGCTATCGTGCTCTTTTGCGCCTTGGCTCTGCAACCGATACTTATGACGCATCGGGAAAGGTGACGAATGTGGGTGACCCTTCAGGAGTTACCGATGAAGTCTTTGAAAATGTATTAAAGGATTTCAGGGGAGAAATCAAGCAGGTTCCTCCCATGTATTCGGCCATTAAAATCGGCGGTAAAAAGCTTTATGAACTTGCCCGTGAGGGAAAGGAAATAGAAAGGGAAGAAAGGGAAGTTACAATTCATTCCCTTAAGATTGCAGAGAGAAACGGCAACGACTTTGTTCTTGATA
Source organism: Clostridia bacterium (assembly GCA_045644565.1). Taxonomy (GTDB): domain Bacteria; phylum Bacillota; class Clostridia; order CAKSNL01; family HGM11501; genus HGM11501. Next base: position 18,893 of record JAZRHF010000014.1, read on the forward strand.
TTGACTGCTCAAAGGGAACTTATATAAGAAGTTTATGCCATGATATAGGCATAAAGCTTGGTTGCTTTGGACACATGGCATCTCTTGAGAGAACAAGAAGCGGAAACTTTACGATAGAAGAAGCGGTTAAGCTTTCTTCTCTTTCGGATACAGAAGATATAGAAAAACACCTTATTTCCACAGACAGACTTTTTGATTATCCCATCTTTACGGTAAGCGAAAAGCAGGAGAGACTTGTTAAAAACGGAGTAAGTGCATACTGCGAGGGCGAACTTGGATTATACAAGGTTTTCAACAAAAAAGGTGAATTTCTTTCCGTTTCCGAAATTGTAATGATAGAGGGTATGAAATGCCTTAAGCTCGTGAAGAGCTTTTATGGAGAAAGTGGTCGTTAAAGGACTGATTTTGTGATAAAGTTAACTGAAAATGACAAAATTGAAAATACATGTGTATGCATCGGAAATTTTGACGGAGTACATATTGCTCACAAGGCCTTGATTGAAAAAACCGATAGGGAAAAAGGGGAATTAAAAAGTGTAGTATATACATTTACGCCCCATCCCAAAAAGGTTTTCGGGCATGAATTTTCTTACATTCAAAGTGAAGCGGAGAAAATTGAAGAGCTTCTTGAAACAGGT
>JAZRHF010000015.1:0-2081 GCA_045644565.1 Clostridia bacterium
TATTATACCAAGAGCCTTCCTTAAACACAAGACTTGACATTATGCCGTATTTATGGTATCATATCCTTGCGGTATGGCTTGTGTCTCAGGTCGTATTGTCTCTTAAATCCACTTACCGTGAAGCATAAGCTTAATGGGAAGGCGACAAATAAAAGGTCACTCTCCCTTTATGCTCTGTAAAGGGAGTTTTTATTTGCCGAAAGGAGATTTTTTATGAATTTTTTAGAAAAATACAAAGAGGATTTCCGTCCCTATGACGAGATGGAAAAGGACTTTATTGATGATGATTTAATCTGGGAAAAGTTAAACGCCCACGAAAATCCCACCAAGGAAGAGGTTCGTGCCGTTTTGAAAAAGGCAGAACAGTGCGTAAGACTTGATCCCGACGAAATGGCAATTTTAATTCAGAACAAGGACGAAGAAACAATAAACGAAATGTTTGCCCTTGCAAAAACATTGAAAGAAGAAGTTTACGGCGACAGAATCGTTTTCTTTGCTCCTCTTTATTTAAGCGACGAGTGCGCAAACAACTGCACCTACTGCGGATTCCGTTCATCCAATTCCTCTATGCACAGAAAAACCCTTACCATGGATGAAATCGAGCAGGAAGTTAAAATTATGATTGACGAGGGACAAAAGCGTACCATTTTGGTTTACGGCGAATCCCCCCATACCGAGGTTTCCTATATGGTGGACAGCATTAAAAAGGTTTATGCCACCAAAACAAAGAACGGCGAAATCCGCCGTGCCAACATAAATGCCGCACCTTTGAGAGTTGAAGAATTAAAGCAGCTTAAAGAAGCAGGTATCGGCACATTCCAGGTGTTCCAGGAAACCTATCACCACGAAACCTATAAAAAGGTTCATCCCGAAGGCACGATTAAAGGTCACTACCGCTGGAGACTTTATGCTATGGACAGAGCCCAGGAGGCAGGAGTTGACGACTGCGGTCTCGGTGTACTTTTCGGACTTTACGACTGGCGCTTTGAGCTTATGGGCTTAATGTATCACACCATTCACCTTGAGGAAACCTTTAACGGCGTTGGTCCCCACACAATATCCTTCCCCAGAATCACACCTGCAAAGGACACTCCCTATGCGGAAAATCCCGAATATCAGGTGTCGGATGATGACTTTAAGAAGCTTGTTGCAATTCTCCGTCTTTCCGTTCCCTACACAGGTTTAATCTGTACCGCAAGAGAAAAGGACGAGGTAAGAAGCGCTGTACTTCAATACGGCGTATCCCAGATTGATGCAGGAACAAGAATCGGCGTTGGTGCATATACCAAGTCAAAGCTTGCAAACACAATGGCAGATAAGGAGCAGTTTACCATTAACGATTCAAGAAGTCTGGACGACGTGGTTTACGAAATCTGCAAAAAGGGCAACATTCCCTCCTTCTGCACCGCTTGTTACAGAGCAGGAAGAACAGGTGAAGAATTTATGAAGGTAGCAAAAACAAAGTTTGTTCATAACTTCTGCATCCCCAACGCTATCCTTACCTTTAAGGAATACATTGTTGACTATGCTTCTCCCAAGACAAAGGAGCTTGGCGAAAAGGTTATCGCAGAACACTTAAAGCTCTTTGAAGGAAGTCCCTTGCACGGAAAGCTCCTTGATATGATAGAGCGCACCGAAAAGGGCGAGCACGATTTAAGACTGTAAAAATAAAACCCCGAAATCAAAAGATTTCGGGGTTTTTCTCTTGAAATACAGTATTTATTATGTTGCACTTTGAACCGTGCCTTTTTTGTCATCTTTTACTGCTTACTACTTAAATAATAGTACCAATGCGTGTACGTCCCCAGAGGTTACTTTTTTAATATCCCTCTGGCTCAAAGAAAACTGCGGTAAAAATTTTTCTGAACGGAACTTCTCTTTTTGATTTTATCCGTATTACACTAACCCTTTCGTCTGCAAGTACAACATCAGGCAACACCACATCTTCGTAAATGTAAAATGTAGCTTTGTTCCCTTTTGTAAGCATAACATAGCCTTCTTCCGATTCGATATACAAATTATTGACATGTCCGCTAGAACCCTCATAGTCTTTTATACTTGGAAATATTGTTGTCGGCTCA
>JAZRHF010000016.1:0-14329 GCA_045644565.1 Clostridia bacterium
CGGAAGGCACTGGTGGGATTTCGGGCTGTACGATGATAAGCCGAGTCTGAAAAGTACAGGGGAAAAAGAATACATAGAGGATTTGAAGAGTGTAGCCGCCTTCCAGGGCTATGACCCAAGCGATATTGATGAGCTTATTGAAGCCGGATTTTCTCTGTGGGAAATCGAGGACTACATCTACTACGGAATGGACGGGGAGATGTAGGGTTTGTTGAAGGTATAGAAGTAGCATAAAAGGGAAACCACATTGCCTCATTGTTAATGTGGTTTCCCTCTGTTGTTTAATTCACTTAATGGTTATTGTTTTGCGGTTTTTGGAAGCGGATTTTTCTACCAATGATGGTAATTTTGTAAGTTCCTCTACTATAGAGGTATACGCAGGAGCGTTTTTGTTAAGGATTAAATATATACGGTTTTTGTGAGAAATTATGTCAAAAAAAATATCCTTTCCGTAAGCTTGGAATAACAAATCAACAAACTGTTTCTTTTTATCAGGGAATACTTTGTATGCAATTACTGCGGGGGTAAGTTTTAGAACTGTGTTTTGGGTAAAAGGTGATAATTTGACTAAAGGACTAATGATAGAGTCTGTTAAAGAATCTTTGCAGGAAAGATTATACATGCCATGTTCAAAATATATAGAATAGCTGTTTCTGCCAAAAACATATATGGTGTCTTTCATTTTAGCCAATATTCTTGATATCGTAGGTTGTGAGACTTTTATTTTATATCTTTTTTTGAGTAACTCTGAAATTTTAGCCTGGGATGTTAATGCATCTGGAACATGGTCTGGAGGACAATTACTATTGCTTTTTGAGTAGAGCTCTCTTTCCGCTTGAAGATCATATGCGAGTCTGAGTAGTTGGTATTCTGGAGGCATGTTGGCTACGTTGGCTTTGGTAAAATCTTTTAAAATTGTTTTAGTTACCATAAAATCTCTCCTTTATGGAAGCGTTATGCTAAGTATATCCTTAAAGATAATAAAGAACTCCGCATAATCTATTCTACCACTGAATAGGAAGATTGGCAAGTAGGAATTTTTGTAGTAAAATGTACTTAGTAGCTCAGCTTAAATACTAAAAGCAACGTAGGCTACGTTCCATATACGGTACGTTTAGTAGAAAAAGTACGTGAGTGAAAGAATTCGGAATGGAAGGGAGGTGAAAAAATGAAAAAGTTTGTTGTTACATCAGATTACAAGAATCCTAAGTTTAATACAAAGACCGAATATGACTTTAATGTAATAGAGGCAATTCTTAAGGAAAATTCCGTTCAATTACTTATTTATGTGGAAGCTCTAAAAGAATTTATTGAAGAAGGAGATTTGTTTATAGAAGAAATTCCTTTTGACTCTGAAGTTTTCAGTATGATTTTAGAATATATGTATCTTGAAGAAGCAGGAAAAATAATTGAAATTGATGAGTGTGATTTTAGTAATTTTTCATGGCGCGGACATTTTAAACGTGTGGGTGGGAAAATGGAAATTGACTGGCCTAACATAAAGGCTTGTGATGGGCCGATAAGCGCGTTGTCTGACGTATATGAAGAATACAAAGGGTATACAATTGAAGAAATACAGAGAAAGTTGGTAGAAAATGCGTAAATTTATTTTTGGTCCGAAGTATATTAAACCCGAAATCAAAACAGGAGCTAAGTATTTTTGTAACATATTAAAGGCGTCTTTTTACGAAGATGTTGTACAGTTGTTAATTATGTTTACAGCTTGTGATTCTGAAGAATCTCCGAAAATTGATTTGATATTGGAAGAAATACCAGATGACTCAGAGGTTCTTAAAAAAATTGCACAATATATGTATCCTGGAAATCACAGCGGAATAATAGTGTTAGATCCCGAAAAATGCACTCGTTTTTCGTGGTATGGACAGATTAAATGCTGCGGTGGAAAGGCAAAGATTGATTGGGAAAATATAGATGTGTGCGAAACTCCGGAAGCATATAGGAATAGAAGAATTGCAAAGGGCTTTGGATTATTAGCATAAAACTAAAAAAAGACTACACCTTTTCTTAAGATTAGGTGTAGTCTTTTAAACTTTACTCACAAGTATTATGTTCGTGAATGGCACAAGAAAAAGGTACTTTTTTTGCAAATTTTATTCGAGCCGACAAAAAGCCGACAAAAAAGAACCGACTAAAACCGACTAAACACGAAACAGTCAAAAGAAAGAAAAAGCGGTGAAAGCATAGAAAAACCCACACTACCAAGGATAGTGTGGGTATCTTTCTGGTTGCGGAGATGGGATTTGAACCACATGACCTTCGGGTTATGAGCCCGACGAGCTACCGGACTGCTCCACTCCGCGATATTTATGCCGTATCACTTACGACTTAGTTATTATAGCATAAAATTTGGCATTTGTAAAGCCCTTTTTGAAAAAAAGTTTAAATTTATTTTCGACAAATTATAACGGTAATATAAAAAACTTAAAAAATACGGCAGGTGATACCTGCCGTATTTTTTTAACACTTATTAAAGTACGCGAACCTTTATAATGCCTTCTGTTGCTTCAATCTTTGCGATGAGGTCTGAAGAAGGTGCTTCGCTTGTTTCAATCATTGTATAAGCAATGTCCTTTTTGCTCTTATTGATGATGTTTTCGATGTTGATTCCTGCATCACCGAAAGCTGTTGTGAATGCACTTATCATAGCGGGAACATTCTTATGAATAATTGTCATTCTGGGAAGACCTGTTGCAGGAAGCTCACAGTTGGGAAGGTTAACAGAGTTTACGATGTTACCGTTCTCAAGGAAGTTTACAAGCTCCTTGCTTGCCATAACAGCACAGTTATCCTCAGACTCTTCGCTGGATGCTCCGAGGTGGGGGATACATACTGTATTTTTCATCTGGAGAACTTCTTCAGAGGGGAAGTCTGTGATATATGTCTTAATTGTGCCGCTTCCGATTGCAAAGCGAAGAGATTCTGTGTCAACAAGCTCACCTCTTGCAAAGTTAAGAAGTCTTACGCCGTTTTTCATTGCCTTGAAAAGGTCGGAATTGAAGATGCCCTTTGTAGAATCGTTAAGAGGCATATGAATGGTGATGTAGTCCGCTTCTGCAACAGCTGCTTCGAGTGTTGCGGCAACTTCAACTCTGGGGTCTAAGTGAAGAGCGGAAGTAACAGATAAGAAGGGGTCATAACCTACAACGTGCATACCAAGGCTGTGAGCTGCGTTTGCAACCATTGCACCGATTGCACCAAGACCTATTACGCTTAAGGTTTTACCTGTGATTTCGTTACCTGCAAAATTGCCCTTGCCCTTTTCAACTAAAGCGGGAACATTGTCGCCTTCGCCGATTAAGGTCTTTGCCCATTCGATACCGCCCACAACATCACGGGAAGCAAGGAAAAGAGCACCGATAACAAGCTCTTTAACAGCGTTTGCATTTGCACCGGGAGTGTTGAATACAACGATACCCTTTTCTGTGCACTTATCAATGGGAATGTTGTTTACGCCTGCGCCTGCTCTTGCAACACCCTTTAATGAATCGGGAAGGTCCATATCGTGCATCTTAAAGCTGCGAAGGATTATGCCGTCGGGATTTTCTATGGAATCTGAAACTTTATAGTTTTCGTTAAAATTCTTAAGTCCGCAAGCGGCAATTTTGTTAAGTGTAAGAATATTAAACAAATTACTCAAATCCTTTCATAAAGCGATTATTTATTTTCGCTTTCAAATTTCTTCATAAAGTCGATTAATGCAACTACGCCTTCCTTGGGCATTGCATTGTAGATGCTTGCACGCATACCGCCAACAGAACGGTGTCCCTTAAGATTTACAAAACCTGCCTTCTTGGATTCGGAAACGAACTTTGCATCAAGCTCTTCGTTGCCTGTTACAAAGGGAATGTTCATGAGAGAACGATCCTTTGCTTCAACAGTTCCCTTGAAGAGGGAGGAAGAATCAAGATAATCGTAGAAAAGCTTTGCCTTTTCTTCGTTTAACTGCTGCATAACGGAGATACCGCCCATGTTCTTTATCCATTCAAGAACGAGCTTACAGATGTAAATGTTATAGCAGGGAGGTGTGTTATACATGGAACCGTTTTCTGTATGTGTTACATAGTTGAACATTGTGGGAGTGGAATCCATTGCGTTTCCTAAAAGGTCCTCTCTTGCGATTACGATTGTAAGACCTGCGGGAGCAACGTTCTTCTGAGCTCCTGCATAGAGAAGGCCGAACTTTGAAACGTCAATCTTCTCGGAAAGAATCATGGAAGAAATGTCGCCTACAAGGGGAACGTTACCTGTGTCGGGAAGAACAGTATAACGTGTACCGTAAATTGTGTTGTTCATACAGATATGTACGAAGTCAGCTTCGGGATCAAACATATCCTTTGTAAGAGCGGGGATGTAAGAAAATGTCTTATCTGCGCTGGATGCAACTTCACGTGCGCCGATATAACGCTTTGCTTCCTGATAAGCTTTTTTAGCCCACTGACCGGTAACAACGAAATCTGCCTTCTTGTTTTTGTTACCAAGGTTCATGGGAACCATAGTAAACTGGCTGGATGCACCGCCCTGAAGGAACATTACCTTATAGTTATCGGGAATTTCCATAACTTCGCGAAGGAGTGCTTCTGCGCCTTCGATAATGGGCGCATATTCCTTGGAACGATGGCTCATTTCCATAACGCTCTGACCTGTGCCCTCGTAGTTAAGCATTTCGCTTGCTGCTTTTTCCAGAACGGAAACGGGAAGCATGGAAGGACCTGCTGAAAAATTGTAAACTCTATCCATATTGAATACCTCCAATAAATAAATTTTAATAAACTAATTAATAGTACCATTATAGTACTAAAATTTAACATAGTCAATAGAAAAACTTTAACATATTAAAGTATGCTTAGGAAAGTTTTTTTATGATATCGTTATAAATTTCTGTCGCATTTTTCTTGAAGTTTGCAGTTGCACGTCTTGCATCGTCTTGCGTGGGAAGTGTGACAGACATTGAAAGAAGGGAAAAACCTGCTTCCGTTATCTCACAGAAAACGTCAAAACTTCCGCTTACATTTTCTTTGTATTCGGCTGTTAAGGACTGTGCTTCGGTTTCTTTTCTGCGGACATTTTTTATAGCTTCAAGCAACGCCTCTCTTACGGTAAAGGGGAGCTCCTTAATCAAAAGTCTGGCGGTTGCATGCCCCTTTTCGGTTACCATAAAGGTGCCGCTGCGACTGGCGGGAGCAATAAGCTCCGACTCCTCAAGCTCGGAAAAACACTGAGCCGATTCAAAGTATTCTGCATAGCCTTTTGAAAGAACAATATCCGTAACGTCGGAAATTGTAACAGGACGCTTGAAATTTTGTGCAATAAATAGTATAATAAGTTTAAGGTCAACCGAATAGTTGAAATAATAGTCTGACATTTGCTCACCTCTTTTTAGAGATTTGTATAATAAAGGGTATTATATCACATTTTTTTGCCTTTTGCAATAAGGAGTTGTAATTTTATGTACGAAAAAATAAAAGAATTATTAATAAAAGACGGGGCGTGCTTTGTGGGATGCTCATATCAGGAGGAAACTCCGTTTCCGGGGCTTAATTATTGCATAAGCTTTGGGATTAAGCTTTCCTCTGCCATTGTTGAAACAATATCGGAAGAGGGACCTTCAAAGACATATTTTCATCATTACAGAACGGTGAATACAAGACTTGATCAGATGGCATTATCTGCTGTGATTGAACTTGAAAGAATGGGGTATAACGGTGCAAATATTCCCGCATCCCAAAGTACGGAAGGAGTAAAGGGGCTTTTCTCACATAAAAAGGCGGCAGTTTCTGCCGGTCTCGGATGGATTGGAAAAAGTGCACTTTTTATTTCCCGGGAAACGGGACCGTTGGTTCGTCTTGCAACGGTGTTTACTGATATGCCTTTATCCGTAAGCGAGCATCCTTATGAGGACGGTTGCAAGGATTGTGATATCTGTAAAAAAATGTGTCCTTCCGGAGCTGTTAGCGGAAAAAACTGGAGTAAGGAGTTAAACTTTACCGACTTTTTTGATGCCCAGCTTTGCAGTCATTATATGAAGGATCATTTTAAGGATATAGGCAGAGGTGCGGTTTGCGGAATATGTATGAGATTTTGTAAGTATAATAAGAATAAATTTCCCGGGAAATAATTCATGATAAAAAAAGAGGATTTGCAGATGTAAATCCTCTTTTTTTATTCGTCATACGGTAATTTATATTGCTTTTAATTACAAATTAATTTGACTTGATTGTCAATACGTCAAAAAAGCTGTCAATTTCTGAAAAAATACTTAAAATCTGTATCTTATTTTGTTTACTTATTAAATATATTGTGGTATAATAAACGGTGGAAGGAGTGAGAATATGCCTGATAAATTTATTTTACATTCAAATTATAAGCCTGCAGGAGATCAGGGGCAGGCAATAGATAAGCTTGCAGACGGAATTATAAGCGGCGAAAAAGGGCAGATTCTCCTTGGAGTAACGGGTTCTGGTAAAACCTATACCGTTGCCAATGTAATTGAAAAAGTAAACAAGCCCACATTGGTTCTTGCTCACAATAAAACACTTGCGGCACAGCTTTGCTCGGAGTTTAAGGAGTTTTTCCCCGAGAATGCGGTGGAATTTTTCGTATCCTATTACGACTATTATCAGCCTGAGGCTTACGTTCCTCAAAGTGATACATATATCGAAAAGGATGCATCCATAAACGATGACATCGACAAGCTTCGTCACAGTGCCACAATGGCTCTCTTTGAAAGAAGAGACGTAATTGTGGTTGCCAGCGTTTCCTGTATCTATGGTTTAGGTGATCCCGAGGATTATCAGGGAATGGTTATATCCCTTCGTCCGGGCATGATTATGGAGCGGGACGAAATTATAAAAAAGCTTGTTGAAATGCAGTATGAGAGAAATGACATAAACTTTACGAGAAACAAGTTCCGTGCCCATGGGGATGTTCTTGAAATTTTCCCTTCAAGCGAAAATGAAAAGGCAATCCGAATTGAATTTTTCGATGACGAAATCGACAGAATATGTGAGATAAACACGGTTACGGGAGAAGTTTTGGGAACAAGAAATCATGTGGCAATTTATCCTGCGTCTCACTATGTTACAAATAAAGATAAGCTCCTTCGTGCCATATCGGGCATTGAAAGAGAGCTTTCTGACAGACTTAAATATTTTGAAGAAAACGGAAAACTGCTTGAGGCACAGCGTCTTAAACAAAGGACGGACTATGATGTTGAAATGCTTAAGGAAGTGGGCTTTTGTCAGGGGATTGAAAACTATTCCCGTCACATCAGCGGACGAAGCGAGGGAAGTGCACCATATACTTTGATCGACTATTTCCCTGATGATTTTCTCCTGGTGGTGGATGAATCCCACGTTACAATACCTCAGGTTAAAGCCATGTATGCGGGAGACCGTTCCAGAAAGGACAATCTTGTGGAATACGGCTTCCGTCTTCCCAGCGCCTATGATAACCGCCCCTTAACCTTTAAGGAATTTGAAGAAAGATTAAATCAGGTAGTGTTTGTTTCCGCCACACCTGCGGAGTATGAATATGAACATTCCACAAAAGTGGCAGAGCAGGTTATAAGACCTACGGGACTTTTAGATCCCGAAATTTTTGTGCGCCCGACAGAAGGTCAGATTGACGATCTTATAAGTGAGGTTAACATAAGAACCGAAAAAGGGGAAAGGGTGCTTGTTACAACCCTTACCAAGAAAATGGCGGAGGCACTTACAGACCATATGCAAAGCCTCGGAATACGTGTGCGATATATGCACAGCGAGGTTGAAACCCTGGAGCGAATGGAAATAATAAGAGATTTGCGCCTCGGAGTTTTTGATGTGCTTGTGGGAATAAACCTCTTAAGAGAAGGGCTTGACCTTCCGGAGGTTTCGTTAATAGCTATTCTTGATGCAGATAAGGAAGGGTTCCTCCGAAGCGGAACATCCCTTATTCAGACAATAGGCCGTGCCGCAAGAAATGCGGAAGGCAAGGTAATAATGTATGCCGACAGAATAACAGAAGCAATGAAATATGCCATCGGCGAAACGGAAAGACGAAGAAAAATACAGTCGGAATTCAATGAGAAAAACGGAATAGTTCCAAAAACCGTTAACAAGTCTGTACGGGATGTAATAAGGGTTTTGGAAACCGAGGGAAAGAAGAAGGGCAAGGCAAAGTCGGGCAAAGAAATTCTGGAGCAGCTTGAAGCAGACATGAAGGAAGCGGCAAGTCAGCTTCGATTTGAAGATGCGGCTAAAATCCGTGACAAGCTATTAAGAATACGGAGTGAAATTGAAGATGAAGAGTGAAATAGTAATAAAAGGAGCAAGGGAAAACAACTTAAAAGATATAGACCTTACCATTCCGAGAAACGAATTTGTTGTTTTTACAGGTCTTTCGGGATCGGGGAAAAGCTCCCTTGCCTTTGATACCATATATGCGGAAGGGCAGAGAAGATATGTTGAGTCGCTGTCCTCTTATGCCAGACAGTTTCTGGGACAGATGAAAAAGCCCGATATCGATTTTATCGGAGGGCTTTCTCCCGCTATATCCATAGACCAGAAAACCACAAGCAAAAACCCCCGTTCTACGGTAGGAACAGTTACGGAAATTTATGACTATTTAAGGCTTTTGTATGCAAGAGTGGGCGTTCCTCACTGTCCCGAATGCGGAAAAGAAATAAAAATGCAGACGGTGGATCAGATAACAGACAGTGTGAAGGCGTTTCCCGAGGGCACGAAAATTATGATTTTAAGCCCCGTAATAAGAGGGAAAAAAGGAGAGCATCAAAAGCTTTTTGAAGATGCAAGGAAAAACGGATATGTAAGAGTTTACGTTGACGGAGAGATAAGGCTTTTAGATGAAGAAATAAAGCTTGATAAAAAGATAAAACATACAATTGAAATTGTGGTTGACCGTCTTGCTGTTAAGCCTGATATGAATGCAAGACTTTCGGAATCGCTGGAAACTGCACTTAATATGTCGGGCGGTTTGGTTAATGTTCTGACAACAGACGGTGAAATACACACATACAGCAGAAACTATGCCTGCCACGAGTGCGGTATAAGCTTGGAAGAGCTTGAACCCAGGCTCTTTTCCTTTAACAGCCCCTTCGGAGCTTGCCCCGAATGTGCCGGACTTGGCTTTTTAATGAAGCTTGACCCCGACAGAATTATAACCGATCCCAACCTTTCGGTTTACGGCGGTGGAATTGACCTGCTCGGATGGGACGGAAACGGCAGCGTTATCAGCAGTATGTATGACGGGCTTGAAAGAAAGTACGGATTTGATTTGCACGTTCCGATAAAGGAGCTTTCCGAGGAAGCCGTAAACATTTTGTTTTACGGAAGCGGAGATGAAAAAATAGAGGTTCACTACAAGAGCAAGGACAGCCGTAATGTTCAGATTTATGACAAGCCCTTTGAGGGAATAATTCCCTGTATTGAGCGTCGTTATGCAGAAACCACATCCGACTTTATGAAATATTATTACGAGCTTCGTATGAGCCAGTGCAACTGCGGAACCTGTAAAGGAAAAAGGCTTAAGAAAGAAGCTCTTGCCGTAACGGTGGGCGGTATAAATATTAACGAGCTGACGGATAAATCAATAGGTGAATCAAGGGCATTTCTTAAAGATATAACCTTTGGTGAAAAGGATACGGCAATTTCTGCACCTATTTTAAGAGAAATTGACGCGCGTCTCGGCTTTTTAGTTGAAGTGGGGCTTGACTATCTTACTTTAAGCCGTGCATCTGCAACACTTTCAGGCGGTGAGGCGCAGAGAATCCGTCTTGCAACACAGATAGGCTCGGGTCTTACCGGCGTTTTATATATCCTTGACGAGCCTTCGATAGGTCTTCATCAGAGGGATAACGGAAGGCTTATTTCCGCCCTTAAAAACCTTCGTGATATGGGAAATACTTTAATTGTTGTTGAACACGACGAGGAAACCATGCGGGAGGCTGACCATATAGTTGACATCGGTCCCGGTGCAGGTATCCACGGCGGTAAAGTGGTTGTGCAGGGAAGCGTTTCCGACATTGAAAAATGTGAGGATTCCATAACAGGCGACTATTTATCGGGCAGAAAAAAGATTGAAGTTCCCGAAAAAAGGCGTAAGGGTAGCGGTAATTTTATTGAGGTAATCGGCGCAAAGGAAAACAATCTTAAAAATATAAACGTAAAATTTCCTATCGGAAAGCTTACCTCGGTAACGGGCGTTTCCGGCTCGGGAAAATCCACATTGGTAAATGAAATTCTTCATAAAAGCCTTGCCCGTTCATTAAACGGTGCGGTGAAGGATATGCCCGGAAAACATAAAGAAATCAAGGGCATTGAATTTCTTGATAAGGTAATTGATATCGACCAGTCGCCCATAGGAAGAACGCCAAGGTCAAATCCTGCAACATATACAGGGGTGTTCGGCGATATCAGAGAGCTTTTTGCCTCAACCAACGAGGCAAAGGCAAGGGGATACGGAGCAGGTCGCTTCAGCTTTAATGTAAAAGGCGGAAGGTGCGAAGCTTGCTCGGGCGACGGAATATTGAAAATTGAAATGCACTTTTTGTCTGATATTTATGTGCCCTGCGAGGTTTGCGGGGGTAAGCGTTACAGCAGAGAAACATTAGAGGTGCGCTATAAGGGTAAAAACATTTATGAAGTGCTTGAAATGAGTGTTGAAGAAGGGCTTTCCTTCTTTGAAAACATTCCTAAAATAAAAAGAAAGCTTCAGACGCTTTACGATGTGGGATTAGGCTATATAAAAATCGGTCAGTCGTCCACAACTTTATCGGGCGGTGAAGCGCAGAGAGTAAAGCTTTCGACGGAGCTTTCCAAGCGTCCCACGGGAAAAACAGTTTACATCCTTGACGAGCCTACAACGGGGCTTCATACGGCGGATGTTCACAGGCTTATTGACGTCCTTCAGAGGCTTGCGGACGGCGGAAACACGGTAATTGTAATTAACACAATTTAGATGTTATAAAGGTTTCCGATCATATAATTGACCTTGGTCCCGAGGGCGGTAATAAAGGTGGCACCATTGTTGCGGAAGGAACTCCCGAGGAAGTGGCGGAAAACGAAGCATCGGTAACAGGAGCATACCTTGAAAAGTATCTTAAGTAATTGAAAATTGTGAAGGAAAATAAAAATGACAGAATCTACATGGAACGGATTTAAAAGACTTGATTTTGTGTTTAAGGGCAGGGAGGCAATACTGATTGTTCCGGATAATCCCAACGAAAATAAAAACTGGCTTTTTAAAACCGAATATTTTCACGCCTTTCCCGAATTTGAAGTTGAAATGGTTAAAAGAGGATGGCATCTTGCATATATAAAAAATATCACACGTTGGTGTTTGGATTCCGACCTTGATTTGAAGAGGGAGTTTGCGACTTACCTTAATGAAGAATTCGGACTTTACGAAAAGTGCATCCCCGTTGGAATGAGCTGTGGCGGACTTATTGCAAGCAAGCTTACGGCAAAATACCCCGAGATGGTGTCGGCACTCTATCTTGATGCACCGGTTATGAATCTTTTATCATGCCCGGCAGGACTTGGCAAAGCTGATTACAGCCAGAGCGGAGGAGACATGATGGAACAAATGATTGCCGCAACAGGAAGAACCTTAGATAAGCTTATAAGCTACAGAGAAAACCCCATTGATAAAATGCATCTTATATTAAAGGCAAATATTCCCGTTATCATGGTATATGGTGACAGTGACGTGATTGTACCCTATGATGAAAACGGCGAAATTTTTGAAAAATACTACCGTGAAAACGGCGGAATAATTGAAGTTTATGGCAAAAGGGATGTGGTCATCATCCCCACGGACTAAGTGACAACACTCCTTTAATTAAGTTTGCTGAAAAGTACGCTCTGTAATATGCATAAAATAATTGAAATTTTAATTGATGATAAAAATAACGGAAAAACAATAAAGGAAATACTAAATAAAAAAGGGGTGTCTTCCTCACTTATAAAAGAACTTAAAGAGATGGAAGAGGGCATTATACTTTCGGGAAAAAGGGTTTTTGTTACGGAAAGGGTAAAAACAGGGGATATGCTGAAAGTTACCATCCGTGATAAAAAATCGGATATTGAGCCTGTAAAAATTCCTCTTGACATAATTTATGAGGATGATGACATAATCGCCGTAAATAAAAAAAGAAGTATGCCAATACACCCCTCGCAGAATCATCACGGGGACACTCTGGCAAATGCCGTGATGCATTATTTTTTGGGAGAAAATTTTACTTTTCGTGTAATAACGAGACTTGATAAAGATACATCAGGGGTTGTACTTATTGCGAAAAATCCTCTTTCGGGTGCGATTTTAAGCGAGCAGATGAAAAACGGAAACATTAAAAAGGAATATGTCGCGCTCACAAACGGCACACCGAATCCCCTTAACAGGTGCATAAATGCACCTGTTAAAAGAAGGAAAGAAAGTGTTATTTTAAGATGCGTTGCACCTGACGGCAAAGAGGCTGTTACCGAATATGAAACGATTTCGGAAAATGGCGGACTGGCATTGGTAAGGCTTTACCCTCTGACGGGAAGAACTCATCAGATAAGGGTGCATCTTTCGTATATCGGAAATCCTATTTTCGGTGACGATTTGTACGGCGCTCCGCAAAAGGATGAAGCGGTACGCCTTCATTGCAGTAAAATTTCCTTTCGCCATCCGATAACGGATGAATGCATTACATTAGAAGCGCCATTGCCCGAGGATATTTCCCGGGAAATATAGCTGAATCGGTAAGGCGGCAAAGTTTCTCTTTCACTTATTGAGGGAATTTGGAAGATTTTTTAGTCCTGATTTGACATGAGCTATATAAATATGTCGAAATTTGTTAAAAAAGAAAGAAGGTATGCTTTATGAAAAAAGCATTAGCATTGATTATTACATTAGCATTCATTTGTTCATCATTGTTAGTATATGCGGACACAAACACAGAGTACGAGTGTAGTGATTGGGCAAAAGAAAGTATCGATAGAGCTTTTGATTTCTATCTTTTAAATACTGAAAAAGAGTATGAATTCAAATCGAATATTTCTCGTTTAGATTTTTGTGAGTTGATATTCAATCTTGTTATACAAACACCTTATTTTCAAACTTGGTGTGAGGAAAATCCTGAGGGGAATGGGACAGAGTTTCCATCTTTTATAGAAAAATCTTTTGTTGATACAGAAGATGAAAAAGTCCTGTTCTTACATCATATCGGAATCATCAACGGAAAAACGGAAACGGAGTTTGCTCCCAACGATAATCTTACCCGCGAGGAAGCAGCAACTATTATTGTACGTATGATAGATATTACAACCCCTATGGCAGCAACAGAAGTTTGGTATGAATATGATGATTTAAACGATATATCTGATTGGGCTATGAGTTCGGTTCAAAGAATAAGTAATTTGGGATTTATGAAAGGTGTTGGAGACAATAAGTTTGCCCCAAAAGACACATACACTACCGAACAGGCTGTTGTTACAGTTGTGAGAGTTTTTGATTCAAATTTTATAAACTGGCTTGCTGAATTTATGAAAAAAGAAGCTGGTGAGCTTGGATATGTATATGAAAACGATACATGGAATTATGTCACATATGATATGGCGGTTGGCAGGAGAGTTAAGCCTATTGATGTTAATAAAGATGAATTTAAGGTGCTTGAAAATGAAAAGTTTGCAGCTGATAGTAAAAATGTCTATCTTATGGGGAATAAGATAGAAGATGCTGACCCAATGACATTTCAGATTATTACTGATGAGGGGGAGATGCGTTATGCTAAAGATAAAAATTCAGTTTACATCTACCTTAAAGATGGTGAAATCATGAAAGTTATCGGTGCAGATCCGGCAACATTCGAGGTGTTAGAGTATCCGTATGCAAAAGATAAGAATGATGCATATAACGGATGTTTGCCACTGTATGTAGATGATGTTACAAAATTTGAGGTTGTTGAAAGCGGAGATGGATGGACAAGAATTAGTTTTCCTGATTCATTTTTGACCACAGCTTTAAATTCTCAGGAAGTTGCAGAATACAATAATGAGAAATATGGATTCGTTGATACAGCAGTTATATATTCTGAACAAGGAAAGGCGAAAACAGAGAAGTTAGTTTATGAGGGATATAGAATAGTAGAGGATAAATAATTTTTAGTCTTAACTTGATATGAACTATAAGGAGACAAACATTTTTTATAACATTGTTATAGTAATGTTTGCCTCTTTTTATATGCAAATTTAACAAGGAAATTGATCGCAAATTGGTAGAATTGTCGAGTGGGGTTTGAGCTGGCGAATGGGATGGGATGAACAAA
>JAZRHF010000017.1:0-12926 GCA_045644565.1 Clostridia bacterium
ATTTTAATTGCAACATCTCGTTTTCATATTGTTTTATATGTCTGTACTCTCTGGGCATAAAAAATCCTCCTATGGTAGTTTCTTTAATTCTACCACAGGAGGTCTCTTTTTTCTATTGTCCGTTTTTACTGGACTTGTGCAGAATTTCCTGAAAGCTTTTTATTTATAATATCACTTACACACTCAAATGCCGTTTCAAGCTGCTTTTCTTCATCTTCAATTTCAATATCAGGCTTTATACCTTCCTCATTTATATAGTTTCCGCCTGATGTATAATACTTCTCCACGGTGAGGCGAAGGGTGCTTCCGTCAAAAAAGGGAATAATCGCCTGCACAAGACCTTTTCCGAAGGTAGTGCTTCCGACCACAGTTCCTCTTTCCCCTTCTTTTATTGCCGCGGTCAAAACCTCCGAAGCACTTGCGGTATTACCATTAACCAAAACAACCAAAGGCAAATCGCAATAGTCATTGTCATTAACGGTATATTCAATCCTCTTTCCATCTGCATTCTCAGTTGTAAGAAGCAAGCCTTCCGGCAATATCATTTCCGCTATTTCCATGAGTGTATCCAGATTTCCGCCGCCGTTATCCCTTAAATCGAGAATTATGCCTTGAAAATCCTCTTGTATCAAAAGGGCTTCTTCCATCTTTTCCGGTGCATTCCCCGAAAACTCCCGAAGTTTAATATAGAGTATTCCGTCAATTAATTCATGCTCCACATTTTCATATTCAAGCATCTTTCTTTTAAGGGAAAGTTCCAGTTCCGTTTCTCCCCGTAAAACTTTGAACATCATCGCTTCATCATCCTCGGGAGCCTCATCCGATATTCCTTTTATATAGTAGAAAATCCTGTCATAATTTTCTGAATTTGCCTGAATATTGTCAACAGATAAAAGGATGTCCCCGGGTTTTATCCCTGCTGTATCGGCAGGGCCACCCTCTTCCACCTCTCTGAAGCTTATGATGTCTTTTTCAGAGTCAAGCTCTATCACTGTGCCAATACCCTTATATTCGCCTTCCAGTGTTTCAAAAAACACCGCACTTTCTTCAGCTGTCATATATTCGGAATACGGGTCCTCCAAAGCGTATACCATAAACTTTGCCGCCATGTCTTCTATGTTTTCCTCATCATATTCAAGTGCAAAGTATTCCTCTATTATATCAAGCATAGCTCCAAGCTTGTTATTTCCTTTCCCAATACGCAGACCAATAAGAAATGCACTTACAGACACTATCAACGCCACTATCAGCAATACTGTCAAATACAGTTTTTTCATACAATTACACTCCGTTACAGAGAAAGCTGTGTGCCGGGCACACAGCTTTCTTATTAATTTACATAATTTTTCGGATTCTGTCTGGCTCCGTTTACCGAAACTTCAAAATGAAGGTGAGGTCCGCTGGAAATTCCTGTAGATCCAACCTTTGCAATAAGCTGTCCTTTGGTAACTGTTGCTCCGGCCTTAACCAAAAGTTCACTGCAATGTGCATAAAGTGTGGTTATGCCGCCACCGTGAGTAATTACGATATACTTACCGTATGACGAGCTGTTTCCGGAAAACAAAACTGTTCCGGAGTCTGCCGCCACAATATCTGCGCCCATTCCGGCACCGATATCAATTCCCTTATGCTCTTTGGAAGCTCCGGGGGCAGGTTGTTCTCTTGTACCGAACTCACTTGTAATATACCTTGTAGAGGGACAGGGCCACTGCATAACACCTGTTCCCGTTGCAGAGATAGTGCTTACAGTAGTTGTATTCTGTGCCGCAAGGGCTTCTGTAATCATTCTCTGAATTCTTGCTTCTTCAGCTTTCTGAGTTTCAATACGGTCTCTTATCAGTTTTTCCTGACCTGAAAGCTGAGAAATCACCGTACTTTGAGCCTGCTGCTTGGTAACAAGCGTAGCCTTCATTTCAGACAAGGTATTTTTTCTCACCAGCTGTTCTGCCTTAAGTGACTCAACTTCATTTTTCTGTACTGCAATTTTCTCCCTTACAGCCTTTCTTTCATCAAGAACACGATTATCATATTCAAGAAGGCTCTTTATTACCTGAAGATTTGAGAAAAATTCAGAAAAACTTCCCGAAGAAAATATAATATTTATATATGTCGTCGGCCCGTTTTCATACATTATTCTTGCTCTGGTCTTAAAGGACTTAAACTGTGCATCGCAGGCAATTTCTGCTGCATTGAGTTCCGCCTCTTTTTCCCTGAGCTTGGCATCAGTCGCATTTATTTCAGCCTGGACTGACTGGATTTTCGAGTTTATTGCAGAAATCTCAGAATCAAGCTTTGCCTTATCATCTTCCGCTACACGCTTTTGTGACTGAATTGTATTTAGTTCCTGTTCAGCCGCCTTTCGCTCTCTCTGTGCGGCACTAAGCTGATTGGATAAGTTATCCGCACTTGACGGAATATATGACACGATAAAGGTAAAAAGAAAGACTATTACCAGAAAAATCGCAAATACAGATATCCATATTTTACGTTTTCGCATGTTCACCCTCCTTACACCTTAAGATGCTTGGTTGTTGATACCGTACTTGCCACAACACCCATTATGCATCCGAAAGCAATAACTGTAGGAACGATGAACGCTACCGTAAATGCAGGTGCGTACAAATCAATAAGACTGAAGGATGATGTTACCGAACTGTATAACGGCACATATCCTGCATATATTACACCCAGGGCAATAATGCTTCCCACCAGACCTATAAGCAAGCCTTCAATAATAAAGGGCCAGCGGATAAACCAGTTAGTAGCACCCACAAACTTCATTATATGAATTTCGTTGGCTCTTGATGCAACAGAAAGCTTTATTGTATTAGATATTATGAAAAGAGAAACTATCATAAGAATTATCATTATAACAAAGCTTGCAGTTTGAACATATGTTGTCACATTCATTACTGTATCAACAACGTCCTGATGATTTACAACCTCTGCAATTCCGATGATTTTTGCAATTTCATCAGCTGTACTCTGAGCAAGAGACAGATCCTCCAGTGTAACCTTTACGCTGTTTCTTAAAAAATCCTCTCCCGATAATCCTTCTAAAGCAACGGAATTTCCGCCAAGACGCTCAGCATAATTTTCATAAGCCTGTGCCTTGGTTTCAAAAGTGACTGCCCTTACATTATCTACCTTTTTAACATTTTCAGCTATGGCAAGGGCCTCATCACCATCAATTTCAATATCAATAAATGCCTGAATTTCGCATTGTGACTTTATTTGCTCACTTACATAATTTATATTCAGGGTAAAAAGCATGAATACGCTGAACAAAAACAGACAACATCCCACAGTAAGAATGGAGGAAATTGACATAAGACGGTTATTCACAATACCCATAAAAGCAGTTTTTGTATAATATTTGGAATTATTCATCAAGGTTATACAATCCTCCTTCTTCATCACGGGTAAGTTTTCCGTCATCTACAACCAAAAGACGCTTAGGTCTTGCATTTACAATATCAAAAGCGTGAGTTGCCATAAGAATGGTTGTTCCGCTCTTATTGATGGCTTCAAGGGTATCCATAATATCCATAGCCACAACTCTGTCAAGATTTCCCGTAGGCTCGTCCGCAAGGATAACCGTCGGACGATTAACAAGCGCTCTTGCAATAGAAACTCTCTGCTGCTCTCCGCCTGAAAGCTCAGAAATATCACATCTTGCCTTATTTGAAAGTCTTACCTGGTCCAAAACTTCAGGCACTCTCTTTCTTATGGCTTTACTGCTTGCACCCACAACCCTCATAGCGAAAGCCACATTGTCAAAAACAGTGGTTTTAGGAAGTAACTTAAAGTCCTGATAAACCATTCCGAGACTTCTTCTTAAATAAGGGATTTCTTTCCTTGAAAGACCTGAAATCTCAACGCTGTCAACAAAAATCTGTCCGCTTGTAAGATTTTCTTCTCTCATAAGGAGCTTCATTATAGATGATTTACCGGCACCGCTTTTTCCGGTCAGGTAAACAAACTCCCCTCTTTCGATGTTGAAAGAAAGATTGTCAAGAGCTTTTGTTCCGTTGGGATATGTAAGAGATACATTAACAAACTCTATCAATTACTTTCACCTCAAATTTTATTAGGATTAGATTCAAGATACTTCTTAACCATCATTGCTACCTTAAACACTATGGCGTCGTCAAACACTCTCAAATCAAGTCCGGTAAGCTTCTGAACCTTGTCAAGTCTGTAAACAAGGGTGTTTCTGTGTACATAAAGCTGACGGGAGGTTTCGGATACGTTAAGATTCTTCTCAAAGAACTTCTGAATTGTAACAATGGTTTCGTGATCCAATGTGTCTAATGAACCTTTAACAAATACTTCGTCAAGGAAAAGCTTACAAAGTGTTGTGGGAAGCTGATAGATAAGACGGCCTATACCAAGATTGTTATAGCTTATAATAGTCTTATCTGTATCCATTACCTTTCCTACTTCCAATGCCACATGGGACTCTCTATAGCTCTTCGCCAGATCTTCCATTGCATTTACAATTGTACCGATTCCGACAAATGCATTTACCATAAGTTCAGAATTGATGGTATCAAGTAATGACTTGGCAATTTTCTGCACATCCTTGTCAGATAAGTTGGGCTTGATCTCCTTAACAATGGCAATGTCGCTTGCATCCACTCTGATAATAAAATCTTTTTCCTTGTCGGGGAAAATATTGGAAAGCATATCCATAACTGCCTGGTCATGCTCCTGATCAACTCTTACGGTCATTACAACTCTTGTAACGTCGGAAGGAATGTGAAGCTCCCTTGTCTTTGCACTAAGGTCTCCGGGCAAAATATTGTCAAGAAGAACATTCTTGATGAAATTAATTTTATCAAACTTTTCATCATAAAACTGCTTGATGCTCAATATTGAAACAGAAAGAATACTTACATCCTTTTTTGCATCTTCGTCATCACCTTCAACAAAGGCAATAAAATCTGTCTTTCCTCTTACTCCTCCGCCGATGAATGTATAGCCCTGAGCAACGTAAACTCTTCCGGGTTCACTGCACTGCTGCTGTACTTCCTCAAGAATATTTTCTATAGCGGTAATATCGCTGAAGGATCTGATTGTTTCATTTTCAAGAATAACACCTACAGGTCTTCCAAAGGCTTCCTTAAGCTGATATACCACATTCTGAAAAAACTTGTTTGACATAAAATTACCATTCCTTTCTTAAAGTCTTTTGCAAATTTTTGTCATTTCATTTTCCTTCGCAAAAGCCTTTTACGAAAATAAATATAAAAATACCACCTTACTATATATAATAATCTTTTTTTGTCAATTTTGCAAGAAAAATCTTAAGTTTTTTGCATATTTTTTTATTTTTTCTTAATCTGTGACCTATATGGGGCTTTCTGCATAAAATATATATCGGCTGAAGATAATTTACCTGCATCATTCTTTCCGAATCATGCGGAATTGATTCACGAAAGGAGGGAATTTAATGCTCGTTGTTTTATCTTCCGCAACAAGTGCTGAGAAACTTAAAAAATTGCTCAGTCGTGATAAAATACCCTCGGAAATAATCCAGACACCCGGCGCCTATTCAAAGGGTGGCTGTTCTTATTCTTTGCGTTTCAATGAAAGATATCAGAAAGAAGTCAAAGAACTGGTTTCAAACCTTCACTTAAGTGTAAAAGGATTTTTTCCCGAGAGCAAATAAAGAATATTCTCTTTCAGGGTCTTTTTAAGTCCCCCGGAAAGGAGTTATAATGATTTATCTTGACAATGCGGCAACAAGCTTCATAAAGCCTGCTTGTGTCAAAAAGGCTGTTATTTTCGCCTTGAATAATCTTGCAAGTCCCGGCAGAGGCGGATACACGCCATCATTAAAAGCCGCAGAAACTCTTTATTCTTTAAGAGAAGCCCTTGCCGGGCTTTTCAACATCAAAACTCCGGAAAATATAATTTTCACCAACAACGCTACTACTTCCATCAACACGGCTCTTAAAGGATATTTATCGCCCGGAGATTCCTTTGCCATATCTTCCATGGAGCATAATGCCGTTTCCAGACCATCCGAAACCTTAAAACAAAAAGGTTGTCATCTATATATTGTCCAAGGCAATAAAGACGGTTATATTACCGCCGATGCCGTAAAGAAAGTGATTTTCCCCGGCATGAAACTTTTATGCCTTACCCATGCCTCAAATGTATGCGGAAGCTTAAATGATCTCAAAGCAATCGGTGACGAGACAAAAAAGTTTGGCATAACTTTTATGGTTGATGCCTCTCAAAGTGCCGGATGCATTCCTATTGATGTGGAAAAATGCGGCATAGACATCCTTGCCTTTCCCGGTCACAAAGCCCTTTTAGGTCCCCAGGGTATAGGCGGACTTTATATAAGAGAGGGACTGAATCTTAATCCCCTTACAGAGGGCGGAACCGGCAGCATGTCGGAATCTTTACTTCAGCCTTCATTCCTTCCCGACCGCTTTGAAAGCGGTACACCTAACATTCCTGCAGCAGCCGGATTGCTTGCCGGTGTCAGATTTATAAAAGCTCACGGAATAAGCTCCATAGGCAAAGCAGAGCTTGAGCTTGCAAATCTTTTAGCAGAGGAGTTATCTTCTGTTAAAGGTATAAAAACAGTTGGAGATCTTACCGGAGACAGATGCTCCGTTCTTTCAATCGTAACAGAGAAAGACAGCATAAAGCTTTCAGAGCTTTTATTCAAAAATTACGGCATTTGCGTAAGGGCAGGACTTCATTGTGCACCATTGGCGCACAAGACCCTGGGCACTATAGACAGCGGAACCATAAGATTCTCTCCCGGCATATTTACCCGCCGTGAAGACATCAAAAAAACCGCTTATGCAGTATCAAAATGCCTTAATGAAATATAAAAAAATCAGGTGCTCTGCACCTGATTTTTTATTACTTAGAATATTTATCCACAACTTTTTTCATATCGTCCATCTTGCTTTCCATATCGGCAACAAGCTTGAACTGATTTCTTGCTCTGTCTATGTTGTGGCTTTCTTTATGTATTTTGAAATATACATCACCGTTGATGTAGTCAGCAAGGAAACGGATACCGCATTCCAAAGTAAGAAGCTTTGCAGAGAAAGGAAGATATTCTCTCTCGGTTTCTGTAAGAATAGCTCCTGTTTCTTCCAAATAGCCCTTTGTAAATGCTTCATAAAGTTCCATATCAAACCAGATTTTGGAAAGATCTGTTTCATCCTCCGCTCCGCTTGATGCACCGAATCTAAGTGCATCGCCGAAGTCATATAAAAGAGAGCCGGGCATAACGGTATCAAGGTCAACAACGCAAACGCCTTCACCTGTTTTTTCATCAAGCATTACGTTATTAAGCTTTGTGTCATTATGGGTTACTCTTACGGGAATCTTGCCCTCTGCAATTGCTTTAACAACCTTGCCTGCTTCTTCACGGCGTGCCATTGCAAAATCAATTTCAGCCTGAACTTCGGCTACTCTTCCCTTGGGGTCAGCCTTTATGGCTGCATCAAGCTGTTCATATCGAACAGGAGTGTTGTGGAAATCAACTATTGTTTCATGAAGAGTATCTGCGGGATACTTATCAAGGAACATAGCAAAACGGCCGAAAGATTTTGCAGCATGATAGAACTGCTCGGGATTTTCAACCTTATTGTAGCTTAACGCCTTATCGATAAACTTGTAGATTCTGTAAGAACCGCCATCGGAAGCCTTGTAAAAGTTAGCACCATTTTTGGTTTTTATAACAGTAAGAGTTTCTCTGTCGGGATCTCCCCCTGCCTCTTTAATCTGTTTTCTTAAGTAATCTGTTACGTTTGCTATATTTTCCATAAGACCGTCTGCATCTTTGAAGATGTTGGTATTTATTTTCTGTAAAATATAGCTCTTTCTTGTAAGAAGATAAGTGTCGTTAATATGTCCGTCTCCATAAGGTGATGCATTATCTTCAAGATTGTATTCTTTTAATATTTCATTTAAGCAATCCATCGTATAATCCCCTTTTCTGCATATCCTGCAATGCTTCTCTTACGCCTTCGGCGTCCTCTCTATATGTAACACCGTACCATTTATCGTCGGTTTCATATACCTTAACCTTTGTAAGACCTTCCTTGATTGCACGGTCAATAGCCGTGGGAAGGAAAAATTCACTCTTGGGAACGGAAATTTTCTCTGTTAAGAATTCAGAAAAATAAGGTCTCAAAAATTCAAATATCTTAGGAGTAAGACCCCACATATTCATGGAAACCAAAGTTTCCTCGGGATATCCGCTGTTCTTATCAACACTTGTTTCATCAATGTTTGAAAGATAATCATCTTCCACTTTGCAAACACCTCTTGAAACTTTACCTGTTTCAGACAATGTATTGTAAAGCTTATAGCCTGCAAGAGCAAAATCCTCGGAATTATCAAGATGCTCTTTCAATTTCTTAAGGCCTTCTTTTCCGTAGTAGTCATCTGCATTTATGATTACGAAGGGTGAATCAATAAGGCTCTGTGCACATAAAAGTGCATGGCCTGTTCCCCAGGGCTTTGTTCTCTCGGCAGGAACCGCATAGTTAATAGGAATCTTATTAAGCTCCTGATATGCATACTTAACCGGAATTTTAGCCTCTGTTCTCTTGCCCACAGTTTCCTTAAAGTCCTTTTCTATTTCCTTTTTAATTATGAATATAACTTCGCTGAAACCTGCTTCAATTGCATCATTTACTGAAAAGTCAAGGATTGCTTCACCATTCAGTCCGAAAGGCTCCATCTGCTTAAGTCCGCCAAAACGGCTTCCCATACCTGCTGCCAATACTACCAAAGCTGTTTTTGTCATTTTTCATTCATCCTTCCTTCAAACTTCTTCTTTCTTTCCACGCATCATCAAATCAAGAACCGCTGTTTTCGGATTTTTATTTTCATAAAGAACGGCATATGCCTCATTTACAATGGGCATATCAACATTCATCTTTTTCGCAAGATTATACGCTGCCGAGCAGCTTGTTATGCCTTCTGTAACCATTTTTATTTCATCAAGAGTTTCTTTAAGACTCTTTCCCTGACCGAGCAATATTCCCGCACGGCGATTTCTGCTGTGCATACTTGTACAGGTTACAATAAGGTCCCCTATTCCGGTAAGACCCATAAAGGTTTCTCTTTTTGCTCCTAAAGCAACACCCAGTCTTGTTATTTCAGAAAGCCCTCTGGTCATAAGCGCTGCTTTTGTATTATCTCCGTAGGAAAGGCCATCCACCATACCTGCACAAAGAGCAATCACGTTTTTAAGAGCTCCTCCGACTTCAACTCCGCAAACGTCGGAATTGGTATAAACTCTGAAGCTTTCACACATAAAAATATCCTGCACCTTTTCTGCCAGCGCCATATCCTTAGATGCGGCAACAACAGTTGTGGGAATAAAACGGGCAACCTCCTCTGCATGAGAAGGGCCCGAAAGAACAACAACCTTTGCATCCTTAATTTCTTCCTCGATGCATTCAGCCATTGTTTTAAGACTTTCGGGTTCCAAACCTTTAGTGCAGTTCACGATAATTCTGTCCCCTATAAAAGGAGCCATTTCTTTAGCGTACGCTCTCAGTCTGTGGCTGGGAAGCACTGTTACCACAAGCTCAGACCAAGTAACTGCTTTTTCAAGGTCGCAGGTGTATATGATATCTTCCGGAAGAGCTATCCCGGGGAGAAAAGCTTTGTTTTCTTTTTCAGACATCAAAACATCGCTCTCTTCCTTACACCAGGACCAGAGCGTTACTTCATGACCTTTTTTATTAAGCAGGACGGCAAGGGCTGTACCCCAACCGCCTGATCCTATTACAGATATTCTCATTATATACCCTTTCTTAACAGGTGTCAACCACCAAATTGACTATTTTTTACTAAATGTAGTCTTGCTTTCTGTACCTTTTATCAATCTCACGATATTTGTACGGTGTCTTATTATGGTAAGAATTGCCGCAAAAGTGATGAAGTAAAACACTTCATCAGCAGAAAGAAAAGCTGATGCCGCAACAGCAATACAAGCACTCAATACCGAGCCCAAAGAAACAAAGCGGCTTATTGCAAATATAATTATAAAGCTTGAAAGTACAATAAGTCCGATTTTCCAGTCAAGCATAAATATTGCAGTTGCAGAAACCACAACGCCCTTTCCTCCCTTGAATCCGAAATAGAGAGGGAAATTATGCCCCATAACAGAGCCTACCGCTGCAAATATTTTACACCAGAGAGCGAATTCGGGAATTAAAGCCCCTGCTAATATCCCTGCCAAAATAACCGCAACAACACACTTTAATATATCGCAAATCATTACAATCAATGCGGACTTTTTGCCATAGTTTCTCAATGTATTTGTGGCTCCCGCATTGCCGCTTCCCATGGTTCTTATATCTTTACCTTTAGCTTTGGAAAGAATAATCGCAGGATTAATGCTTCCCAAAAGATAGCCGGTTAAAAGGCAGATAACAGCCAATAATGCATTATTCATAGTGCTTTTCCTCCCCTTACTTCTTTTCGTCCTCGTTACGTTCTCTTATTATGAATTTAACAGGGGTTCCTGTTAAATCAAATGCAGTACGAATCTGATTTTCAAGATAACGCAAGTATGAAAAATGGAAAAGTTCCTTATCGTTTACAAAAAACACAAATGTGGGAGGTGCAGTTGAAGCCTGAGTTGCATAATAAATCTTAAGACGCTTTCCCTTATCGGAAGGAGCCTGATTTTTATTTACCGCTTCATTTATTATGTCGTTTAACGCACCTGTAGAAATATGGGTGTTATGAGCCTTATGAACAAACTGAACTGTTTCAAGAAGCTTATCTGTTCTCTGTCCTGTTTTAGCTGAAATATACACCTGAGGCGCATAGCTCATAAAGGGAAGTTTATCCTCTATGCTCTTTTTAAATTCGGACATTGTTTTATCGTCCTTTTCAATCAAGTCCCACTTATTTACGGCAATTACGCTTGCTCTGCCGTTATCATGAGCATAACCTGCGATTTTGGAATCCTGCTCACTTATGCCTTCCGACGCATCAATAAGCAAAATAGACACGTCGCTGTTTTCAATGGCATTAAGGCTTCTTACAACGCTGTAACGTTCAACATTATCGTCAATCTTTCCGCGTTTTCTCATTCCTGCAGTGTCAACGATAATATACTTCTGTCCGTCCTTTTCAAGGAAGGAGTCTATTGCATCTCTTGTTGTTCCGGGAATGTTACTTACAATAACTCTTTCCTCTCCCAAAAGGTGATTAAAGAGCGTAGATTTTCCTGCATTGGGCTTTCCCGTAACCGCAACCTTTATAACGTCCTCCTCGGCATCTTCCTCGTAAAAAGATTCGGGGAAGTGTGAGCAAACCTCATCAAGAAGTTCACCAAGTCCCATACCGTGAGTGGAGCTTATTGCAATGGGATCACCGATTCCGAGATTATAAAACTCGTAAAACTCCATAGGAGGGTTACCGGGAGAGTCGCTTTTATTTACAGCAAGTACAACGGGTTTTCCGGACTTCTGCAAAATCGCCGCTACCTCCGCATCAGACGCAGTCATGGAAGTTTTTACGTCAACCATGAATATTATAACATCCGCCTGCTCTATTGCAAGGTCTGCCTGACGCTTCATCTGTGAAAGAATGATGTCATCGCTTTTAGGCTCAATACCGCCTGTATCAATTAAGGTAAATGCCTTTCCGCACCATTCCGCATCTTTATATATTCTGTCTCTTGTTATTCCGGGAGTATCCTCAACGATAGCGGTTCTTCCGCCTGTAAGTCTGTTAAACAGAGTGGATTTTCCCACATTAGGTCTTCCTACTATGGCAACACAAGGTTTTGACATATAAAGACCTCCTTTCTATTATTCTGCAAGTCCGCAGATTTCAGCAACGGTTGAATAACCGTCTGTTTTTATCTTTCTTATTTTTACCCCAAGTTCTTTTTCAAGCTCATCAATAGTTATATCATCAAGCATGATTTCTGTTCCGTCACGGAACATTACTTCCGGCATCAGTAAGGTATCGGGAAGTGCTTTACCCTTAAGCTGATTTATCACGTCGCATCCGCAAACCAGCCCCGAAACCGTAACGCTCTCTCCGAAAAAGTCATTTCGTATGCCGAAAACCTCCACCGTAACCGACGGACGCTTTTCTTTTATTTTTTCTGCCGTTTCACACATTAAGTCGTATGCCGCAAAGCCTGTAACTATTCCCACTTTTCTTTCGTGGATGTTTTCAGGCAAATCTTCTGTTGCATAGAAAGCCTCTTCCCTGAAGGATGTTATCATTCCCACACCATTTTCAATCTGGGGATAACCGTCATATTCCGCTTCCTCGGGAAGACTTCTTTCTGCCTTAAGATAAAATTCATCCGAGGCATAAACAAAGTTTACACCTTTTTTTCTTTTTGCTTTTTTCTGGAATTTTTCAATCTGCTCTATAACTTCCGTCGCATCCTCTTTTTCAAAGGGAAGTAAATGCGGAAGCTTTTCACGATATTTGGTAAGTCCTACGGGAACGACGCTTAAACTTGCCACATAAGGATACAGCTTCAAAAGCTTTTCAAGGGTTTTTGAAAGTTCCTTCTTATCATTTACACCCTTAACCAAAACCACCTGACAGTTCATAACTATCCTGTGCTTAGCAAGGTGCTTCATAATTTTATAAACCTTACCGGCATCCTTATTTTTAAGCATTTCCACTCGTAAAGATGGATTTACCGTGTGTACGGAAACATTTACGGGACTTATGTGCTGACGGATGATCCTCTTTATATCTTCATCAGATAAGTTGGTAAGGGTTATGTAGCTTCCCGTAAGGAAGGAAAGCCTTACATCATCATCCTTTAAGTAAAGGCTTTCTCTCATTCCTTTAGGCATCTGGTCAATAAAGCAGAAAATGCATTTATTTTTGCAATGCCTTGTTTTCTCCTCGTTTCCGTAGCAAAGAGTAAGACCGATATCTTC
>JAZRHF010000018.1:0-2106 GCA_045644565.1 Clostridia bacterium
CCCAAAGAGTATCCACGTAAGGATCTTTAAACTTACCGAAGGTATTCATTTCATCTCCAAGATTAGCCATTCCGTAAACCGGAATTGCAAAGGAAAATCTATTGTCATAGCCAATAACCTGTGCCAAAGTAACACCACCCCAGGATATACCTGTAATACCGATGCTGTCCTTATCCACTCTTGGGTGTTGACGGAGAATATTTCCCGCAAGAATTACCTGACTTATGGCGTGGTAGGGACCTTGCTCCGAAACCTCCGTATACTCCGTAGGATAATAGCGACCGGGGGCACTTATATAACCATCCTCTTTGAAAAATTCGGTGAGTCCGTACACGTATTCGTCGCCACTTCCACCTTCTGTCACTCCTGCGTTAACCACCGTTGGAAAATAACCTGTTGTTTCCATAGCGATAGCCGCATATCCCTTTTCGTTCCAAAGCCTTACCCATTCAAGAAACGGGTGTCCGCCCCCTCCGTGAACTAGTACCACGGCAGGAACGCTGGAATTTTCCTCTGCGCCCTCAGGAAAGCCTATATATGCGAAAACCTTTGTTTTTTCGCCCTTGTATGTAAGTCCATCATAGGTAATCGCCTTTATGTGTGAATACTTTTCGATAGTGGGATTGAACTCGGGAATCTCCTTCCATTTAACCTCGGTATTCATAGCCTTTGTCATAGCGTCGTAAATTTCTCTTTGTTGTTCCACAACCGTCTTGTCACCCTTCTCACCGAAGGTATATTTTCCCCAGTCCTTCTCCTTTGGCATATCAAAATACATATAAGAAATCTTCTCCTTGTTAATTGTAAAGGTTATTCTTTTACTGCTGTTCATCATACGGTTAACAATCACCGCAACCTCACTTCTTTTTATGTTGCCGTCGGGGTTACAGTTATGCTCCTCGTCAACGCCTGCAAGTATTCCTGCACGATATAGCTTATAGATAGACGGGTATTCGGGAACGTCATTCGCCACGTCGGGAATATTTCCCAAAGGCACCTTGTTTATCTCTGGAAGCGCTGTGTCGGGAAGAGAATTTGCAAAAATCTCCATATATCCCGCTCTCGTTACAATATCAGAGTAAGGATAATCCTTCTTTATGATTCCGTTTTCAAAGGCATAATCCACGTAGCTCTGATACCAAGGAGTGCCATTTTGAAGGGTTACCTCACCATCGGTATAAAGCTGATGCATACAGGAAGCCAGCTTTATTGCCTCGGCATAGGTCATATTATCATCGGGCTTAAATATATCGTTGCCGCCCTTTCCGTTGATAAGTCCGACTCCGAAGGCGTATCTTACGTCCTCGTAGAACCAATCGTAAACAGAAACGTCACCGAACGGAATTTCCGGAAGAGGAATTTCCACCTCGCCTTCAAGTACTGTGAATTCTATATTATTCTCTTTAGCGTATCTTTCTATTTCGGTTCCTTTGTACCCGTAAAGCGTCGCATTTTCAGGATATCCCAAATTTAAATGTTCAACCTTTGTAACACTTGCGGGAACGGTAACGCTGTCAATATATTCCGAGTCCACTACCAGATAAAGGCTTTTTACACCTTCGGGAACAATTATGTTTTTAAGTCCCCTGTAATAATTTATATAAACTCTGTACGGCTGTCCTTTAAAGGACTCGGGAAGTGTTACGGTCTCCTCCTCCCCAACGTATGCTTCAATCTCATATATACGGCCTTCGCTTGAGTTGCTCTCATTAAACAAAAAACCGTTTTCATCTTCTTCGCAATCACCAAGTAAGCTCCCTTCGGGAGTAATAACCTTATATGCATAATTGAAGCTATAATCACCGCCGTCGTATGCCGTTCGAATATCGAGTTTACTGTTGTTTATAATGAGACCAAGATTTGAGCATCCGTAAAATGCGCCGGAAAGTGACTTCGTTTTTGAAGGAATTGTTATTTCTCGGAGAGCAGTACAGTTTCTAAAAGCGAAGTCTTGTATTTTTTCACAGTTACTCGGTTCTTCGAAATCCACAACCTCAAGACTCGCACAATCTTCAAAGCTCCAAGAGATTTCTTTAACTTTTTTCGGAAGAACAATTCTTTTAACACTTGCACAGTTTATAAATGCCCATTGCAGTGTTTCAAGAT
>JAZRHF010000019.1:0-7168 GCA_045644565.1 Clostridia bacterium
TGCCATTTTTAACACTCCTCCATATTGTTAATTATATTTCCGTTAACCGATGTTACTCTATCCACAACAAGCTGCCTGAATTCAGGAGAAAGCATTGCAAAGAATGCTGTAAATCCTGTTACTCTAACAACAAGATCAGGATACTTAAATGGATCTTTGTGAGCCTCAAGAATCTTTTTAGCATCAATAATGTTGATGTTAAGAAGAGTATTTCCTGTGCTCATAATTGTTTTTATCATCGCAACCATTTTGTTTATACCTTCGTCATCATTTGCGATTCCTGGATCAAACTCAAGTTGAACAGGCGCACAGTTTCCATAACCAGGTTGAATGGCACCGATTGAATTGCACATTGCAGATACCGCACCGTCTTTTCTGAATCCGCCGTTTGGATTTGCGCCGTGATTTATTGCCTCATACGCTTTTCGTCCGTTAGCTGTTGCAGAAACTGTTTTTCCAAGTCCCAATGTGTTTGACCAGGAGAAAAATCCCGGTATGAAATTTATTCCCGGATGCTGATTATTCAAATCTCTTACAAGCTCGGTGTAAAGTTCACTGATTTTCTTTGCCCACACATCGCCTATTGTATTGCCGCCGCAGTAGCGCTGACTGTTCATAAGAAGGTGGCGGATATATTCTCCGTCTTCACCTTCGAAGTTTTCCTTCAAATGCTTAGTAAGCTCATCGTAAGTGATTTTTGCTTCCTTTTCAACCCTTTGCTCACAAGAGGCGAAACTATCCGCAACAACAGCAATACCGCTTCCGTCAACACACATATTATAATAGTTTGCACCGCCGTCTGTTATATTTACGCCCTTTTCAATAAGACCGTGCTGGAAAAGGTTTAATATAAGTTCAGGCTGACTCTTTGTCTGATATTTCAAGTGATGCATTATTCCGTTGCCCGTTGCATCAACCGCTGCTTTTAAGTGGATTTTATAAAGCTTCCAAAGTTCATCTGTCGACTTTTCCTTTGAATTTTCCATCATATCGTAATAAGCAACTTCAAAAACCTTTGCAAGATTGATTTTAACAGTATCATTCATTGTATATTCAAGTCCCGGCAGGCACATCCAATGGCATCCTGCCGCAACTCGCTTTCTCGCAAGTTCTAAGGGATATCCGCACTTCATAAAACCTTCTGCCAAAGCTGTATCCGAAGAATATCTCGGCCATCCTTGTTTGTTTTTGAAAAGATAGTAAACAGACTTTCTGAAAAACTCTTCGTCTAAATTATCGTGAACACGAATTGTCAAGTTGCAGGCAATGTTAATTTTATCTGCGGCATCCAAACAAAGATAGGATATTTTAGATGTCATATCCTTACCCTCTGCATCGGGACCGCCAAGCTGAAAATATCTGCTGTCCTGTAAGAAAAGACAAGCAAGGTAAAAAACAGCTTCATCATCTGTCAAAATACCATTTTCAATATCTCTTTCGTAATAAGGACGAAGCATTTCGTCAAGCTGTCCTCCTGCGCTTCCACGGTTATATGTTCTTGAAAGCATACTGAACCAGCATAACCATTGAACCGCTTCCCTGAAGGTTTCAGGAGGCTCTGTGGCAGTTTTATCATTAACTTCTGCCATTTTTATAAGATTTTCCTTAAGATAAGGATTTTTTTCCGTTTCAGAAAGAGCTTTAATCTCCGAAGCCATACGTTTTAAGAAACGAATAATTGCCTCCACAACAGCAATTTCGCTGTCGTAAAACTCTATGTGGGTTTCGTCGTGAAGCTCTTTTTGTTCTTTAAGTTTTTTAAGTATTCCTCCCCACCCGAGCTTGAATCCTATTTCAAGGTCAGGAGTGAAGTGATGGCAGTTATCAATACCCGAAATTATATTATACTTATCAAATAAAACCTTTAAGTCGTCAAAAGGATAAGCAGGATTCCATTTACAAGTTACGGGGCGAAGTCGCTCTAAAAAGAGGAATCCTTTTCCGCAGAAAGCATCAAGCGGATCCAAATAAAGCGGATGAGAATCCAGTATGGCACAATAGTTCTCCGTCCACGCTTTATAGCCGTAAATTGAGCCGTTTTCGTGATTGGGTTTAAGTTCGTACTTAAACTCATTTTGTACTATAAGTCCGTAATCGTCTTCGTTTGCGCCGCCGTTTCTTGCCTTTTCTTCCGTTTGCTCAACTTTTCTTTTACGGAGAAGCGCTATTCTTTTATCATATGTAAATGTTTCATTTTCATTAAACTCATTTATATACTTAAGTTTGCTCATAACAGCTTCCTCCTTAAATTATTTTGTAGACTATACCGATTTCATCAAGAATGTTTTTAATTTCTGCAAGTTTTTCTTTTCCGAAAGGTCTTGCATTTTCAAAATCATTTTTCATATCAAGGGCTTTATATTTGCCTTCTCCCAAAGGATTGTAATTTAAAATCTCATATCTTCTTAAATTTTTAAAGCTCTTTAAGAACGTTGCTATCTTCTTGATATTTTCCGCATCGTCGGTTGCACCCGGTATAAGCGGAGTTCTTACTGTAAACGGAATATTTAATCCGTCAAGTATCCGAATATTTTCCTTGATTTTTGAATTTACTGCGCCTGTATATTCCGAGTGTTTATCTTCTTCCCATATCTTAAGATCGCACATTACAAAATCAACTTTTTCCAAAAGTTCCTTTGCATAATCAAAGGAAAAACAAAGGTTTGTTTCTATTGCAACATTTATGTCCGATTCTTTAAGCTTTTCAGTAAGAGCGATTGCGAAATCCTTCTGACATAAAACTTCACCGCCCGATAATGTTACTCCTCCGTTTGATGAATCGTAATAGGCTTTGTCCTGGATAACTTCGTTTAAGACGTCGGAAACACTCATTTCTTTTCCGCACATCACTAAAGCTTCGGCATAGCAAAATTCTGCGCATTTTCCGCAATTCACACAATTGCTTCTTTCAATTATGTGTTTTCCGCCTATAAGCTTATGCGCTCCTTCGGGACAAGCTTCGAAGCATTTTCCGCAGCCAATGCACTTATTTTCATAAAACATAAGTTCAGGCTCTCTTTTTATCGTTTCGGGATTGTGACACCAGCTGCACGATAAATTGCAGCCTTTAAAAAATACCGTTGAACGAATCCCATCTCCGTCTGTAAGGGAAAAACGCTGAATGTTTGAAATTATTCCTTTCATAATATCCCCTCTGTCGATTTTTCTTTACTCTAATAATACTCTTATATCTAAAATATGTAAATGTCAAAAACATACATTAAATTGTGTTTTTTGTACTTTTGTTTTTTACAAAGCGCAGTTTTTCAATAAAAAACACTATTGCATAATTGTCTTTATTGTGATAAAATATTTTCCTGAAGGAGGGTTCTTTATGATTCTTAAAAATATAGAGCCTTTTACAAGACAGGTTATAATTTCAACTTTAAGCTCCAATGTTAAAAATGACGTTTACAAGGAGCTTCGAACATCTGATTGCAGACTGTTTTACATACTGAACGGCAATGGCAGTATAAAAATCGACAACAAAGATTATCCGCTTCATCAAGGCTGTGCCGTACTTTTTAAGTCAGGAACAAAATATGTCTGGCAGCTTGACGAAAAAGGAGTAACCGCCATCTTCGTGAATTTTGATTATACTATGAACTTTTCATCCCATACAGAATCATTCCACCCTGTACATTCTGAAAACTTTTCCGAAAGTGATATTCTTGAAAAGATAGATTTTCAGGATGCAAAGATATTAAATTCACCTGTATACATTAAAAACGCCACATCTGTCGAAGCCAATTTAAGAATTCTTGCATCCGAATATTATTTAAAAAGCAATTACTACCAGGAGTATCTCTCCTCCTGTCTTAAATTTATACTTATAACTCTCGCAAAAATTGCAGAGCTTACGGAAACTTCAGAAAAGAAAAAGGATTACGAAACCGTAAGAAAAGTTATACAGCATATCGAAAATAATTATCGTATGGATTTATCCAACGAAACAATCGGAGAATACTTTCACTTTAACTCATCATATCTCAACAGAATATTTAAGCAAAACACCGGAGATACAATACATAATTTTTTAATAAGATACAGAATGAACCTTGCGATGGACTTACTTCATACAACAAATCTTCCTATAAATGAAATTGTTTCAACCGTTGGTTTTTCGGATATCCCCCATTTCATAAAGGTTTTCAAGAAAATAACCGGAAAAACCCCCGGTGAATACAGGCGTGCAAAAAAATAAGAGCTGTAAGTTTTTTCTTACAGCTCTTATTTTTTATTCATTATCAAGTTCTTTAAGATATTTTATAAGATTTGCATTTCCTTTTGCAATAGAATCAAGGCAGTCCTCACAGCCTTCAAACTCTATTCCGAGGTTACCGGTATAGCCTGCAAAGCGAAGTGCACGGAGGCACTGTTTTACGGGAACAGAACCCTGTCCTATTACTGTACATCTGAGCCAGTTTCCGCCTCTCGTTGTAAGGCATCCCGCTCCGGGATTGTGACCTTCACCTGAGTAGAAAAACATATCCTTTGCGTGAACGTGTATAGCGTAAGGCGCAAGACGGGATACCGAAAGTATCGGGTCAGAATCTGCACAAAGGAAGTTACCCATATCAACCAGAAGTCCGAAATTGTCGTGGTCTACGGCATTGAAATAGCGCTCCAGACGTTCTGCATCCTGAACGACATAACCGTGGTTTTCAACGCAGGTTTTTATGCCCATCTTTTCGGCATATTCCGTAACGGTTCTTGTATTTTCCGCCATTACGGGAAGCATATGATCAAAGCTTCTAAGTCCGTTTCCGAATACGGGCTTCTGATATGTTGCATCGTGGCGCATTAAAGGCGCACCCAATATATTCGCAATATCAAGCTGATGTTTGAGCACATCAAACTGCTTTTCAAACTCCTCACCTTTTTTATACATATCAGCACCGATTGTATAAGCAGTTACTTCCATTCCGTAGGAATCAAGTTTTTCTTTAACCTTTTTAGCATTTTCTTTTCTGTCTGCAAAGCCGTCTCCCGGAATATCAATAAATTCCATTGCAGTAAATCCCTGTTCGTGAGCTTTGTCAACAGCATCGAAAATCGTGTTCCCCTGAGAAATAAACTTACTGTAAGAATATGAACTTACCGATATTTTCATTTTATAATCACCTCGTGCCCTGTCTTTGCGGATTCATAAATAGCATCAAGTATTTTCATTACTTCTACGCCATCTTCTCCGGGAGACATACACTTTGTTTTATTTAAGCAGCAATCAACAAAGTGATCCAGTTCTGCTTTAAACATACCTTTAGATTCTTTCATATGGTCAAGATCCAAAAGCCGGCTATCTGACATAAATCCGTTTACATCGGAGTGTAAAGTGAGTTTTCCGTCTTGCAGGTCAATTCCGCCCTTGGTTCCGTAGAGATTTCTTTCTTCCTTAGGACTTCCGTTTATTGCATAGCTTGCCTCGAGCAAGGTTGTTGCCCCGTTATCATAACGAATAATCGCAACTGCACTGTCTTCAACATCGCAAACATCTGTTTCCGGATTAGCACCTGCAGGCATCCACGCAGCCTTTGTTCGAAGCTTTGCACGGCCTTCGTGTAACAAATCATAAGTTGCGGCGTAAACCGAAACAGGCTTGGGATTTCCCATAAGATAGCGGGTTAAATCAAGAGGATGTACACCGATATCAATTACGGGACCACCGCCTGAACGAGATTTATCAGAAAACCATCCCGAAGGATTTCCGTTTCGTCTCACATATGTAGCCTTTGCCATATAGATATCTCCAAGGTATCCCTTTTCTATAAAGTCCTTCGTAACTTTTGCTTCGTTTGAAAATCTTGTAACAAATCCAAGCATTAAAAGCTTTTCGTTTTTCTTTGCAGCTTCAAGCATTTCTTCTGCTTCTTTTGCATTCATAGCCATAGGCTTTTCACAAAGCACGTCAAGGCCCTTGTCCAGTGCCATTATCGAACATTCAGCGTGGGAGCAGTTCCATACGCAAACGTCAACGGCATCAAGTTCTACATTTTCAAGCATTTCTTTTTCGGAAAGAAATGTTTTTTCTATTCTATATCTTTCCGCAGTTGCTTTAAGTGTTGTTTCGTTAAAGTCACATATTGCAGCAATTTCCACATTTGGATTACTCATATAAGAATCAAGATGTGCTTTTGCAATATTTCCTGCGCCGACCATACCGAGTCTTAACTTTTTCATAAAATGAACCTCTTTCGGAATTAATTTTCGCTGATTACTTTATTTAAGAAATTGTATGCTGTAACAATATCTTTTTCGGGGTCTGCGCCACATTCTCTTTCAATTGTCAAAAAGCCCTTGTATCCGATTTCTTCAAGTGCCTTTAAGTAATCTGCAAAAGGAACGCTTCCTGTTCCGAGAGGTACCTCTTCAAAGCTTTGAATATTTTTCACATCTTCGGGAGCCTGGATGATTCCGTATACATATTCAGGATCCTTGTGACAAAGCTTATTTCCGTCCTTTGCGTGAGTGTGCACAATGTAATCCTTTAAGTTATGCACAGCAGTAACGGGGTTGTCTCCTGTAACCATAACAAGATTTGCGGGGTCTAAATTTACCGCAACACCTTTAGAACCAAGAGAATCAAGAAATTCTTTTAATACAGCACTTGTTTCAGGACCTGTTTCTATTGCAAAATGTGCATCCAGGCTGTCAGCAAATTCTGCAAGAGTATGGCAGGCTTCCTGCATAATTTTATATCTGTCGTGGTTTTTATCGGCAGGTACAACACCAATGTGTGTTGTTACAATATCTGTTTCCAGTTCTTTTGCAAGGTAAAGGATTTTCTTTGACTGCTCAATAAGTCCGGGATTAAGTTCCGCATTTCCGAAACCTCTGCCAAGGTCGCCGCAGAGTGCTGAAAAGCAAAGCCCGTTATCCTTTACGAAATTAAGAAGCTCCTTTGCCTTACCGCCTGCAAGGCTTTCGGGAGAATTTTCTCCGTGTGTTGCATACATCTGAAGTCCGTTAGCACCGATTGCTGCAGCTCTCTTAATTGCATCTTTTGTAGGAAGTCTGAAAGACTCCACCATTACACCTATGGGAAATTTATACATATAAATCAACTCCATTTAGTTTTTTTGATATTTTATAACAGTTTTTGATTTTTGTAAATAAATTATATTGCCAAAATCTATAATTATATTGCTATTTTTTGAAAAAGGGCGGT
>JAZRHF010000020.1:0-22950 GCA_045644565.1 Clostridia bacterium
GCGCCCTCACTTAGGGATTATTCGTTTCAAAAGCATAATTTTGGCACATAACTGTGTTAAAAATCCCCCATATCCGTCAGGATAATGGGGGATTTTTGCCTTGTTCTGCACTCAAAATAATGTTTTTGAAATGCTTCGCAGCTTTGGAGTAGAGATTTTCAGATTTAAGACAAGACATAAAAAACCCGATATACTATCGTATTTCGGGATTTTTTTGCGCCGTATTATACGGAAAATATCAAGCCAAAACCGATTCATCCCCAAGTGAGGACGCCGAAAGCCTTCGTTTTTTTGTTAAAAATCATACTTGTTACAAATTTAACAATCCTTTTATATATCTTTTTGTGCAACTTTGGAAAAGATAAAAAAAAGCCTTGAAAAATAGGGCTAAAAGTTTGACAAAAAAACAACAATGTGGTAAAATGATAGTCGGTGAAATTTGGAGTAAAAAAATAAATATACTTTTTTCTAAAAAAGAAAGGAAGAAAATTATGAGCAGAAAAATTACAATTATTGGCGCAGGCAGCGTAGGCTCCACAATAGCTTACACACTCTCTTTAGAGGACCTTGCAAGTGAGATCGTTTTAATCGACGTAAACAAGGAAAAGGCTGAAGGCGAAGTAATGGATATCATTCAGGGAACCTGCTTCCGTGATCCTATCTCCGTTATCTCCGGTGACTATGAAGATGCCAAGGATTCCGACATCGTAATCATCACATCCGGTATTGCAAGAAAGCCCGGTCAGACCAGACTTGAGCTTACACAGACAAACGTTGACATCATCAAGTCTATAACTCCCCAGATCGTAAGCGTTGCTCCCAATGCATTATATATCATCGTAAGTAACCCCGTTGACATTATCACTTATGTATTTACAAAGATTTCCGGTCTTCCCGAAAATCAGATAATTGGTTCAGGTACACTTCTTGATACTGCAAGACTTCGTTTTGCTTTATCCGAGCATTTCAACGTAGCACAGAAGAACATTCACGCTT
Organism: Clostridia bacterium; assembly: GCA_045644565.1. Classification (GTDB taxonomy): domain Bacteria; phylum Bacillota; class Clostridia; order CAKSNL01; family HGM11501; genus HGM11501. The sequence continues at coordinate 997 of JAZRHF010000020.1, forward strand.
ACGTTTTCGGTGAGCACGGAGATTCTTCCTTCGTTCCCTGGAGCTGCACACAGATTTCCGGTGCTATGCTTGACGAATACGTTGAAGTTATGACAGAAGAAGGAAAATATTCAAGCTATCTTGACCGCGATGCTATGGAAGAATATGTTCACACCTCCGGTGGTGAAATCATTAAGCACAAGGGTGCTACCTACTATGCGGTATCTGTTTCCGTTTGCCGTCTTTGCAGAATGCTTTTATCTTCTCAGGATTCAATCAATACCGTATCTTCCATGATGCACGGTGAATATGGTCTTAACGATATCTGCTTAAGCACACTTACCATCATAGGTCCTGAAGGTGTAAAGGGTAAGATGCCCGTAAGACTTACAAATGAAGAACTTCTTAAGCTTCAGGCAAGTGCGGACAAGCTTAAGGAAACAATGAGACACATTAAAATTTGACGGAGGTCTGACATGAATTACAGCTACTATCCCGGCTGTACCTTGAAGAACAAGGCTAAAGAGCTTGATTTATACGCTAAGAAATGTGCCGAAGCTTTAGGGTTCAGTCTTAATGAAATTGATGCCTGGCAGTGTTGCGGTGGCGTTTATCCCATGGGTAAAGATGAAATTGCAACAAAGTTATCTTCTGTTCGCGCATTGAATGATGCAAAGGAGAAAGGACAGGACCTTGTTACTGTTTGCTCCGCTTGCCATCATGTTATAAAAAGAGTAAACGAGGATATTAAGACAGACGAGAATATCAAAAACAAGGCCAATAACTACATGGCTCTTGAAACTCCTTACGAGGGAGAAACCAATGTCCTTCACTATCTTGAAGTTCTCCGTGATAAGGTGGGCTTTGACAAGTTAGCGGAAGCGGTTAAAAATCCCCTTACAGGAAAGAAAATCGGTGCTTATTACGGATGTCTTTTACTCCGTCCCGGAAAGGTAATGGCATTTGATAATCCCGAAAATCCCACAATATTTGAAGAGTTTATAAGAGCACTTGGGGGAGAAGCAGTTATCTATCCCTACAGAAACGAATGCTGCGGCGGATACATCCCCGTAAAGGATGATGCTACAAGCAAAGATATGTGCGGAAAAATCACAGACAGCGCAAAGGGATTTGATGCAGATATGCTTATCACCGCCTGTCCTTTATGTATGTATAACTTAAAGAAAAACGGAAACGGAATTCCCGTTATCTACTTTACAGAGCTTCTTGCTGAAGTTCTCGGCGTAAAGGAGGCTTAAATATGGACAAGACCTATGCAAAGGAAAAAATAAAGGAAATAAGCGGCGTTAATCCTTCAAGATGTATGAAGTGCGGCAAATGCTCCGCAACATGCCCCGCTTTTTCCGAAATGGATATAAAGCCTCACCTTTTCGTTAACTACGTTGAAAAGGGAGACATTGAAACTTTGGCAGGAAGCAAAACTTTGGAAAGATGTTTATCCTGCTTTGCCTGCGTTGAGCGTTGCCCCAGAGGTGTTGAACCCGGAAGACTTATCGATGCGGCAAGACAGCTTGTCATAAGAGAAAAAGGGATGGACCTTCTTAAAGCTGATGACATCCCCACGTTAGTGGATGATGAAACACCCCAGCAGCTTTTGATGAGTGCATTCAGAAGATTTAAGAGGTGACATGATGCAGAGAATAGGCGTTTTTGTGTGCCATTGCGGAAGTAACATTGCCGCAACGGTTGACGTTAAAAAAGTTGTTGAAGTTATAAAGGCAGAGCCCGGCGTAATTCACGCCGAGGACTATGCATATATGTGCTCTGAAGCAGGTCAGGCATTAATTGCCAAGGCAATCGCTGAGCACAATCTTACGGGAATAGTTGTATGCTCCTGCTCCCCCAGAATGCATGAAAATACATTCAGAAAAGCGGCAGAGCGTGCAGGTATAAATCCCTACATGGTTGAAATTGCAAATATCCGTGAGCATTGCTCCTGGATTCATAAAAATGTTGAGGAAGCAACAGAGAAGGCAGTTGTACTTGCCCGTGCGGCAGTTGCAAAGGTTAACTTAAATACTCCCTTAAAGCCCGGTGAAAGCCGTGTTACAAAGAGAGCTCTTGTTATCGGCGGCGGTATTGCGGGTATTCAGTCTGCTTTAGACATTGCAGATGCAGGCTATGAGGTTGACATTGTTGAAAAAACTCCCTCCATCGGCGGAAGAATGGCACAGCTTGATAAAACTTTCCCCACACTTGACTGTTCTGCTTGTATCTTAACTCCCAAAATGGTTGAAGCGGCAGCTCATGAAAAGATTACAATTTACACATACAGTGAAATTGAAAAGGTTTCAGGCTTCGTTGGAGACTTTACCGTTGACATCAGAAAGAAAGCAAGATACGTTGATATGACAAAGTGCACAGGTTGCGGTGTTTGTCAGGAAAAGTGCCCCTCCAAGAAGGCAGGTAGCGAATTTAACAGAGGTCTTAATTTAAGAAGTGCAATTTACACTCCCTTTGCACAGGCAATTCCCAACGTTCCCGTAATTGATACGGAGCACTGCACAAAGTTTAAGACAGGTAAGTGCGGCGTTTGTGAAAAGGTGTGTCAGGCAAAGGCGATTAACTATGCTCAGCAGGATGAAATTATCTCCGAAAAGTACGGTGCAATTGTTGTGGCAACAGGCTTTGATATGATAAAGCTTGATAACTACGGCGAATATGCTTACGGACAGAGCAAGGATGTTGTTACAAGCTTAGAGCTTGAACGTATCATGAATGCGGCAGGCCCCACAAAGGGACACTTAGAGAGACTTTCCGACGGAAAAGCTCCCAAGGAAATCGTATTTATCCAGTGCGTTGGAAGCAGATGTAACGACGAGCGCGGAAAGAGCTATTGCTCCAAAATCTGCTGTATGTATACTGCTAAACATGCAATGCTTATCAGAGATAAATATCCCGATGTAAATGTAACCGTTTTCTATATCGACGTAAGAACACCCGGTAAGAACTTTGATGAGTTCTATCGTCGTGCCGTTGAAGAATACGGTGTAAACTATATAAAGGGTCAGGTTGGTAAGGTTTGCCCCGAGCCCGACGGAAGCTTACTTGTAAACGGTGTTGACCTTCTTACCAATGAGCAGATTAAGAAAAAGGCTGATATGGTTGTTCTTGCAGCCGCAATCGAGCCAGATCCTTCTGTAAGAAGCATAGCTACAATGCTTACTGCAAGTATTGATACAAATAACTTCCTTACAGAAGCTCATCCCAAGCTTCGTCCCGTTGAATCACCCACAGCAGGTGTGTTCTTATCAGGCGTATGTCAGGGTCCTAAGGATATTCCCGAAACAGTTGCACAGGCAGGTGCCGCTGCAGTTAAGGCTATTGGCCTTCTTGCAAAGGACAAGCTTATGACAAATCCCTGCACAGCTAAAGCGGACGAGCTTATGTGTAACGGATGCGGTAACTGCGCAAGAGTTTGCCCCTATGGTGCAATTTCTTACGAGGTTAAGCTTATAAACGATCACGGTATCAAGGAAGAACGCCGTGTTGCAGTTGTAAATAATGCCCTTTGTCAGGGATGCGGTGCTTGTACCGTAACCTGTCCTTCCGGTTCTATGGACCTTCAGGGCTTCTCTAACAGACAGATTTTAGCGGAGGTGGATGCAATATGCCGTTAACAAACGAAGAATTCAGACCTAAAATTGTGGCATTCTGCTGTAACTGGTGCTCCTATGCAGGTGCTGACCTTGCAGGAAGCAGCAGACTTTCCTACAGTGCAGATGTTAAGATTATAAGAGTTCCCTGCTCATGCAGAGTTAACCCTATGTTCATCCTTCGTGCCTTTGAAAAAGGTGCAGACGGTGTTATAATCTGCGGATGCCACCCCGGTGACTGTCACTATTCAACAGGTAACTACTATGCAAGACGTCGTATGACACTCCTTTTCTCCATGCTTGACTTTATCGGAGTTGAAAAGGGAAGAACAAGAGTTGAATGGGTATCTGCGGCAGAAGGTGTTAAATTCTCCCAGACCATGACTGAGTTTGTGGATAAGATTAAATCCCTCGGTAAAAACGTAAGATTGGAGGACTTAAGATGCAAAGACTGATTGACAGAGCAAAGGCGCTTTTGGAAAGTGGCGAAGTAGTAAGAGTCCTCGGTTGGAAAAAAGGGGATATGGGTTATAACCACGAGCCTTACTTTTTCAACAGCACAGAAGAACTTGAAACTTTCGTATATGACGGATTCTCAGGTGCAAACTTAAGCAAATTTATGATTGAAGCGTCAAAGCTTGAAGGAAAAACACTTGTTTTCTTAAAGCCCTGCGATACGTACAGCTTTAATCAGCTTATAAGAGAAAACAGAGTGGCAAGAGACAAGGCTTATATCATAGGCGTTGGTTGTAAGGGTAAGCTTGACATTGAAAATATCAAGGCTATGGGAATAAAGGGTATAACCTCTGTTTCCGGTGCGGAAGAATTTTCCGACAATGAAACCCTTAAAATAGAAACTCTTTACGGCGAATCCGAAGTATCCTACAAGGATGCAATGCTTGGAAGATGCCATATGTGCAAGGGTAAAGAGCATAAGATTTATGACGAAGTTATAGGCGAGAGCAAGGAAACCAAGGACAGAGAGCGCTTTGCTGAGGTTGAAAAGCTTGAAGCTATGACACCCGAAGAAAGATTTGCATTCTTCAAGGCAGAGCTTTCCAAGTGTATTCGTTGTAATGCCTGCAGAAATGTATGCCCTGCATGCTCCTGCAGAAAGTGCGTATTTGATTCAAATAAATTTGATTCTGCACAGAAGGCAAATTCCGACTCCTTTGAAGAGAAGATGTTCCACATTATAAGAGCATTCCACGTTGCGGGAAGATGCACAGACTGTGGCGAATGCAGCCGTGTTTGCCCCCAGGGTATTCCTCTTTATCTCTTCAATAAGAAATTCATAAAAGATATAGACACTTACTACGGTGAATATAACGCAGGTGAAAACATCGAAGAAGAAGCACCTTTGACAAGCTTTACCTTTGATGATTTGGAACCCGGAGAAAGGAGATAACGCCATGAAAAAGATGACAAAAGAAAATTTGACAGAACTTTTTAAGTTTATCTCCGAAAAAATGGATCTTTTCGTTCCTTCCAAGGTTGGAACAGGTACAAACTTCGCTCTTTACGGAGAGGGAATTGAAGCTGATCTTGAAACTCTTAAGACAGTAAAGTCTCCCAAAGATATATTCTTCCCCCAGAGTGAAACTTTATACACCTGTACCAAAGAAGAAGGCAAAATGAAAATCACTCCCGAAGAACTTATGGAAAAGGACTTCGTTGTTTTTGGTATGAGAGGCTGCGATGTACTCGGTATGGAAGTTTTGGATAAGGTTTTCCTGTCTGAGCCCGTTGATACATTTTATGCTGCAAGAAGAAGCCACGGTATAATCGTTACTGCTGCTTGTGCATATCCCGAAACAAGCTGTTTCTGCTCTGTTTTCGGCGTTAATGCTGAAAACCCCACAGGTGATGCGGTTTACTATCTTATAGGCGACGAAGTTTACTTTGAAGCTAAAACCGAAAAGGGAGAAGCTTTCCTTTCCATGATTTCCGAGTTTGCGGAAGATGCAAAGGAAGAAAAAGTGGAAGAAGAAAGAGCAAGAATCAAATCAATTCTTGAAAAACTTCCCTATAATGACTTATCCCTTGAAGGATGGGGCAGCGGAACAACCGACGAGAAGTTCAATTCTCCCATCTGGGAAGAATTATATAAGGGCTGTTTAGCATGCGGTACCTGCACATTTTCCTGTCCCACTTGTCAGTGCTATGACATAAAGGACTACACAAAGGGCGACAAGATACTTCGTTATCGTTGCTGGGACTCCTGCATGTATTCCGACTTTACAATGATGGCACACGGCAACAACAGAACAAGCCAGATGCAGCGTTTCCGTCAGAGATTCATGCATAAGCTTTCATATTTCCCCGAAAACAACGACGGAATGTATTCCTGTGTTGGTTGCGGAAGATGTGTTGACAAGTGTCCTTCATCCCTTAATATAGTAAAAGTTATAAAGGCTTTCGGAAAGGACGGTAAATAAGATGAGCGAATGTACTTGTAAAAGCAAATACAGCCAGGATATTTTAATTCCGAAGGTTGGAATAATTACCGAAATTACGGAGCAGACCCCCGATGTTAAAACATTCAGAGTTGAAGCTCCCGAAGGCGGTAAGGTTTTTGAACACAAAAGCGGTCAGTGCGCAATGATTTGTGCACCCGGCGTGGGCGAGGGTATGTTTTCCATAACAAGTGCTCCCACAAACAAGGAATATCAGGAATTCAGCATTAAAAGATGCGGTGTTTTAACTGACTATCTCCACTCACTTACTGTTGGAAGCGAAATTGCAATAAGAGGTCCCTACGGAAATAATTTCCCCGTAGATACCGAACTTAAGGGAAAGGACCTTCTCTTTATCGCAGGCGGTATCGGTCTTGCACCCCTCCGTTCTGTTATAAACTATGTGTTTGATAAGAGAGAGGATTACGGCAAGGTTGACATCTTATACGGTGCGAGAAGTGCAGACGATCTTGTTTACCTTCCCGAAATCGAAAACACCTGGAAAAATCAGAAGGATACAAATGTATATCTCACAATTGACCGTGAACAGGAAGGATGGGACGGCCACGTTGGATTCGTTCCCTCATACCTTAAGGAAATCGGTTTTGACAATAATAAAACCGTTTTGGTATGCGGTCCTCCCATTATGATTAAGTTTGTACTTCAGGGACTTATTGAACTTGGCTTCTCCAAGGAGCAGGTTTATACCACACTGGAACTTCGTATGAAGTGCGGAGTAGGAAAATGCGGAAGATGCAACATCGGTTCAAAGTATGTTTGCAAGGACGGCCCCGTATTCCGTTGCGACGAAGTTGACGAATTACCCGACGAATATTGATAAGGAGGTTATAATATGGAAAACATGGTAAATATATATTTATACGGCAAAAAATACTCTGTTCCCGCTGACCTTACAATTATGACTGCAATGGAATATGCAGGTTATACTTTAAAGAGAGGTTGCGGATGCCGTCACGGTTTTTGCGGCGCTTGTGCTACAATTTATCGTATAAAGGGACAGAACGAATTAAAGACCTGTCTTGCTTGTCAGACTCAGGTTGAAGAAGGAATGTATATCGCAAGTATTCCTTTCTTCCCCACAGATAAGAGAACTTATGACATTAACGAAATCCGTCCCGATGCAAAGGTTATGATGGAGCTTTATCCTGAAATATACAGCTGTATCGGATGTAACGCCTGCACAAAGGCTTGTACTCAGAGCCTTAACGTAATGCAGTATATTGCATACGCTCAGAGAGGCGACTTTGAAAAGTGCGCAGAAGAATCCTTTGACTGCGTAGGTTGCGGATGTTGCTCTGTTCGTTGTCCTGCAGGTATTTCTCATCCCATGGTAGGACTTCTCGCAAGAAGACTTACAGGTAAGTACATTGCTCCCGAATGTGAGCATCTTGATACAAGAGTTGATGAGGTAAATAAGGGCGCATATGATGAGCTTATCGAAAAGATTATGCAAAAGCCCATTACCGAAATGAAGGAACTCTACAATACAAGAGATATTGAGAAATAAGGAGGGATAATATGTTTACAGAAAAAATGCTTGAATCAATTAAAAAAGTTGAAGCTACAAGAGAGGCAAGAATGCAGACAGAACCCAGACGTATGACTGCAGAAGAAAAGGACGAACTTCTTAAGGCATATCATCCCGACTACAGAGAAGAAGGCTTCGGCGAAATTAAAATCGGCCCCAACAAGGGTGAAAAAGCTCCTATGGAACTTTGCGAGCTTTTATCCTCCAACAGCCGTATTTTAGGCGAGGATATTGACCTTTCTAAGGTTGATTATGATGTTGACGTACTTGTAATAGGTGGCGGCGGTGCAGGTTCTTCTGCGGCAATCGAAGCACACGAAGCAGGTGCAAACGTTATGATTGTTACAAAGCTTCGTATCGGTGATGCCAACACAATGATGGCAGAAGGCGGTATCCAGGCGGCTGATAAGCCCAACGATTCTCCCGTTCAGCACTATATAGATGCTTTCGGAGGCGGTCACTTTGCAGCTCGTCCCGAGCTTTTACGTCGTCTCGTTATGGAAGCTCCCGACGCTATTAAGTGGCTCAGCGACCTTGGTGTAATGTTCGACAAGGACGAAGAAGGTAACATGGTTACAACCCACGGCGGCGGTACATCAAGAAAGAGAATGCACGCGGCTAAGGACTATTCCGGTGCGGAAATCATGAGAACTCTTCGTGATGAAGTTATAAACAGAAAGATTCCCGTTGTTGAATTTACAGCTGCTATTGAACTTATAAAGGACGAAAACGGTCTTGTAGCAGGTGCAGTTCTCTTAAATATGGAAACTGACGAAATTTTAATCGCAAAGGCAAAGACTGTTGTTATCGCAACAGGCGGAGCGGGAAGACTTCACTATCAGAATTTCCCCACATCAAACCATTAAGGCGCAACAGCTGACGGTCTTATTTTAGGTTACCGTGCAGGTGCACCCCTTTTATACCAGGATACAATTCAGTATCATCCCACAGGTGTTGCATATCCTTCACAGATTTTCGGTGCTCTTGTAACTGAAAAGGTAAGATCCCTCGGTGCAATGCTCGTTAATAAAGACGGTGAGGCTTATGCTCATCCTCTTGAAACAAGAGACGTTTCCGCTTCTGCAATCATCAGAGAATGTGCAAACGGAAAGGGTGTTGATACACCTCTCGGAAGTGGTGTATGGCTTGATACTCCCATGATTGAAATCCTTCACGGCGAAGGAACAATCGAAAAGAGAATCCCTGCAATGATGAGAATGTACCTTAACTACGGTATAGATATGAGAAAGATTCCGATTTTGGTTTATCCCACACTTCACTATCAGAACGGTGGTCTTGAAATCGGCGGAGAAGGCTTTACAAAGGCTATTCCTAACCTTTTGGTTGCAGGTGAAGCAGTTGGCGGTATCCACGGCAGAAACAGACTTATGGGTAACTCTCTTCTTGACATCATCGTATTCGGAAGAAACGCAGGTAAGGCTGCTGCTAAGAAGGCAGGAGAAGTTACACTTGGCAAGATGACACTTTCTCATGTTGATGACTATGCAAAGGAACTCGAAAAAGCAGGTCTTAACACAGGAAAGACATCTCCCATGCTTTTACCTAAATATACTCGTCACGAAAGATAAAATAGAGCAGGGCTTATTATTTAAGCCCTGCATACATAATTTAAGAAAGGAATGTTTTTATGACATTATTTGGCGGAGTTATTCCGGTTACAGGAATTACATTCTTTATGTTTTGCATTTTCGCCGTTTTGTTTATAGGCTATGCTCTCGGCAGAATTACAATCAAAGGTGTATCTTTGGGCGATGCAGGTGTATTCGTTGTTGCACTTATTTTCGGTGCATTATTCTTTACACCTCTTGAACAGCAGCTTGTTATAAAGGGTGCAGTTGACGTAGGTTTTACTGATAAGGCGCTTGAAATAGTAGAAAGCCTCGGTCTTATACTTTTCGTAACATCAGTTGGATTTATTGCAGGACCTAAATTTTTCGGCAATATGAAGAAAAACTTTAAGTCATATGTTTTACTTGGTCTTGTAGTAATTTTAGCCGGCGGTCTTGCAGCAGTTGGCTGTATCTACATGGGTGAAGCAATCGGATACGGTTCTTCCATTGAAAGCCAGGACGGCTTTGTTGCTATGATAGTAGGTCTCCTTTCAGGCTCACTTACATCAACACCTGCGTTTTCTGCGGCTAAGGCAACCGTTGCAGAAGAATTTACAAGCTTAGTTTCCGTTGGTCACGGTATAGCTTATATCTTCGGCGTTATCGGCGTTGTATTGTTTGTTCAGATTATTCCTAAAATTACAAAAGCTAACATGGAAGAAGAAAGAGCAAAGCTTTCTGTAAGTGAAGATAAGGGCGCTGTGAAAAAGTTTACAGGAAAGCTTATAAAGCTTGACGGTCATGGCTTTGCGGCATTTGCTCTTGCAGCTATAATCGGTATTTTCCTTGGTAGAATCAAGATTCCTTTAAGCTCTGCAGGATTAGACGGAACATGTTTCTCTCTTACAACAACAGGCGGATGCTTACTTGCATCATTGGTATTCGGTCACTTCGGAAGAATCGGCAAAATGGATATGATGCCCGACCAGTCAACATTAAAGCTTTTCAGAGAGCTTGGTCTTGTTCTTTTCTTGGTTGGTGCAGGTATCCCCGGTGGCGCTGATTTCGTAGCAAACTTTGACCCCATGTATTTTGTATATGGTGTTATCATGACAGTTGTGCCCATGTTTATCGGATTTTTCTTTGCTAAGTATGTGCTTAAGTTAAGCCTTCTTAACAATCTTGGTTCCATCACAGGCGGTATGACATCAACACCTGCACTCGGAACATTAATCGCAACAGCTAAAACAGAAGACGTTGCGGCAGCTTATGCGGCAACATATCCCATAGCACTTATAGCGGTTGTTTTAGTGTCACAGTTTATAATAATCTTATTCTAAAAGGAGTAAATTAAGATGCGTGAAATAAATGTTGCTCTTATTACAGATGTTGTTGAAAAGCTCTGTATCGAAGCTAACAATCACCTTCCTTCTGACGTAAAGGATGCGATTAAAACCTGCCGTGCGTGTGAAGATGGTGAAATTGCAAAGGGCGTTCTCGATAACATCATTGAAAACTTTGATATTGCAGATGCAGAAAATGTTCCTGTTTGTCAGGATACAGGTATGGCTTGCGTATTCCTTGAAATCGGTCAGGACGTACACTTTGTTGGCGGTGATTTAAGAGAAGCCGTTGACGAAGGTGTAAGACGTGGCTATGACAAGGGCTATTTAAGAAAGTCTGTAGTTAAAGATCCCATAAGACGCGGAAACACAGGAGATAACACTCCTGCAATGCTCTACACAGAAATCGTTCCCGGTGAAAATGTAAAAATCACCGTTGGCCCCAAGGGCTTCGGAAGCGAAAATATGAGCATGATAAGAATGTTCAAGCCTTCTGCAGGTCTTCAGGGTATCAAGGACTTTATCTTGGAGGTTGTTGAAACAGCAGGTCCCAATCCCTGCCCTCCCATGGTAGTTGGTGTAGGTATCGGCGGAACATTCGATAAGTGTGCACTTCTTGCAAAGAAGGCTCTTATGAGAAGCTTGGACTCCGAAAATCCCGATCCTTACTATGCAGACCTTGAAAAGGAAATGCTCGAAAAAATTAACAAGCTCGGTATCGGACCTCAGGGCTTCGGCGGAAAAACCACAGCAATCGGTCTTAATATCGAAACTCTTCCCACACACATTGCAGGTATGCCCTGTGCAGTAAATATCAACTGTCACGTAACACGTCATAAGTCGGAGGTGATATAATGGAAAAGCACATTACTCTTCCTTTAACAAGCGAGCTTGCAAAAACACTTAAAGCAGGTGACAAGGTTTACCTTACAGGTACAATTTACACCTCCCGTGACGCAGGTCACAAAAGAATGTGCGAATCTTTGGCAAAGGGTGAAGAACTTCCCTTTGATCCCAAGGATGCAACCATTTATTATGTAGGACCCACACCGGCAAAGCCCGGTCAGGTTATAGGTTCTGCAGGCCCCACAACCAGCGGCAGAATGGATGCTTATGCTCCCACTATGATGAGTGTAGGTGCCCGCGGCATGATTGGTAAGGGTGCAAGACTTCCCGAGGTTATCGAGGCAATGAAAAAGTACGACGGCGTATATTTCGGCGCTATCGGCGGTGCAGGAGCACTTCTTGCAAAATGCATTAAAAAGTGCGAGCTTATCGCTTATGAAGACCTTGGCGCAGAAGCACTCCGTAAGCTTTATGTTGAGGATATGCCCCTTGTTGTAATTATTGACTCCGAGGGTAACAACCTTTACGAAGAAGGCAGAAAGAATTATCTTGAATCAATAAAATAAAAAACAGTCGCAATGCAGAAAGCATTGCGACTGTTTTTTTATTTTATTATAACAGCTTCTCCGTCGTAATCAAGAGTTATATTGCAGGGGGCTTTTATAACTCCTTCGAGCATTTTTTCTGCCAGAAAGTCTTCAACCTTGGTCTGTATTGCACGTCTTAGGGGACGGGCACCGTAGGTCGGGTCAAAGCCTTCTTTTGCAATCATGGAAATCAGTGCATCGGAGAAGGTTATATCAATATCCAATGCCTTCATTCTCTTTTCTACACTCTTTAACATAAGGGCGGAAATTTCCTTTATCTCCGATTCTGTAAGCTTGTGGAACACGATTATTTCATCAATTCGGTTTAAGAATTCGGGACGGAACTCCTTTTTAAGCTCTGATAAAACGCTTTCCTTTATCTTTTCGTAATCAGCATTTGCATCAGAATCGGCAAAGCCGATGGATTTTGCCGTATCGGTGATTTTTCTTGCACCGATATTCGATGTCATTATGATAACGGTGTTTCGGAAATCTACCTTTCTGCCCTGGGAATCGGTCAAAATTCCGTCGTCTAAAATCTGAAGCATGATATTAAATACATCGGGATGTGCCTTTTCAATTTCGTCAAAGAGGATAACGGAATAGGGCTTTCTTCTTATCTTTTCGGTAAGCTGACCGCCCTCGTCAAAGCCCACATAGCCGGGAGGAGAACCAACGAGCTTTGAAACCGAGTGCTTTTCCATATACTCGGACATATCAATTCTTATCATGGCGTCCTCATCTGCAAACATTGCCTCGGCAAGTGCTTTTGAAAGCTCTGTCTTACCTACGCCTGTGGGACCTAAGAATATGAATGAGCCTATGGGTCGCTTGGGATCCTTAAGTCCCATTCTTCCGCGTCTTATGGCACGGGCAACGGCACTTACCGCATCGTGCTGACCGATAACTCTTTCGTGCAAGGTTTCTTCTAATTTAAGAAGTCTTTTTGCATCATCTTCTCCGAGACGGCTTACGGGAATTTTGGTCCAGTCGGATAAGATTGCGGCAATGTGCTCGTCGGTAATAACTGTGTGACGCTCGGAATTTTTCTTGTTCCATTCGTCCTTTTTAAGCCTTAAATTGTCGGATAATTCCTTTTCCTTGTCACGGAGGGTGGCTGCCTTTTCAAATTCCTGAGAGGCGATAGCTGCATCCTTTTCCTTTTTGACATTGGAAAGTTCATCTTCGATGGTCTTAAGCTCTTCGGGAGGAGTCAAGGTAATCATTCTTGCTTTTGAGCAGGCTTCATCAATTAAGTCGATGGCTTTATCGGGAAGAAATCTGTCGGAGATGTATCTTGCGGAAAGCTTCGCTGCGGAAGTAATGGCAGAATCTGTAATTTCCACATTGTGATGAGCCTCATACTTATCCTTTAATCCCTTTAATATGGCAATGGTTTCGTTGATGGAAGGTTCACCCACGGTAACGGGCTGAAAACGACGCTCCAATGCGGCATCCTTTTCAATATATTTTCTGTATTCATTTATGGTGGTTGCTCCGATTAACTGAAGCTCACCTCGGGCGAGGGAGGGCTTTAAAATGTTGGAAGCGTCAATGGCTCCTTCTGCCGCACCTGCACCTATGATGGTGTGAATTTCGTCGATAAATAAAATTACGTTTCCGCTTTTTATTATTTCATCAACGGCAGTTTTAAGCCTTTCTTCAAATTCTCCTCTGTATTTTGCCCCTGCAAGCATTGAGGATAAGTCAAGGGTGAATAAGCTTTTGCCCCTTAAGGTTTCGGGAACATCTCCAGCGACAATCATTTGCGCAAGTCCTTCGGCAATGGCGGTTTTACCAACGCCGGGCTCACCGATTAAGCAAGGATTGTTCTTGCTTCTTCGGGATAAAATCTGGATAACACGGTTTATTTCTTCTTCTCTTCCGATAACGGGATCGAATTTTCCCTCCTTTGCCTGAAGGGTTAAATCTCTTCCGAACTGGCTTAAGGTGGGAGTTTTTCCTTTCTTTCCGCCGCCTTTTACCCCTTCTGATTTAGGGGGTGCGGAGTTTTCGTTGCCTCCGATTAAAAAGTTTAATATATCGTTATATGCATTTCTGGGAAGTCCCATAGATGATAAAATTCTTAAGGCAACATTTTGCCCTTCGCGAAACAGTGCAAGGAGAATATGCTCCGTATCAATAAAGCTTGAGCCTAAGTTTCCTGCTTCCATAAAGCTTATTTCAAGAATTCGCTTTGTTCTTGGAGTGTATTCCGTAACTGATTTTGCTTCCCCGGAAATTTCCAAAATTTCGTTTATTTTATCAATCACGGCATTTTGAGTTATTCCTTTATCTGCGAGATAGCGGTATGCCGTGCCCGTTTCTTCATCAAGAAGTCCGAGTAATAAATGTTCGCTTCCTACAAAGCCGGTGCCCATTTTTTCAGCAAAGTTTTGTGCGGCGGATAAAACGTGCTTGGCTTTTTCTGTAAATCTGTCTTCAAAAGATGCCATAAAAATCATCCTTTCATCATAAAATTTCTTTTGCGAGAGTTGCCCTTCTTATATCTCTTTTTGCGGGGTCTTGTAAATTGCTTTCGGAAATCAGATAGGCAGGAGAACTCTTCACCAGAAATTCCGAAATTTTTTCATAGTCGGTATCAATTAAGCCCATTGCCTTTCCGAGTCTTAAGTCGGATAAGTATCCGATAGCCTCCTCACTTGTAAGGGAGTAGGAGTTTTTAAGTATTCCGTATGCACGCATGATACGATTTTTAAGTTCAATTTCATTACTTTTTAATATGTCCTCACGAAGCTTGGTTTCAATAGTCACAATCTGGTCGATAACGGAGTTCACCTTGGATAAAATTTCTTCATCGGTAAGTCCCAAAGTTACCTGATTTGAAAGCTGATAAAGGCTTCCTCTTGCTTCGGTTCCTTCACCGTACATACCTCTTATGGTAAGACCTAACTTGCCCACAGAATTTAAGAGCTGACTTATTCTCTTTGTGGCAGTTAAGGCAGGGAGGTGAAGCATGGCGGAAATTCTGAGACCGCTGCCGAGGTTTGTGGGGCAGGCGGTAAGAAAGCCAAGCTTTTCGTCCTTTGCAAAGCCGAATCTTCCGTCCATTAATTTTTCAAAGTCGGAAGCAATTTTTAATGCCTCTTTGGTCTGATAGCCGGGAAGGATTACCTGAAGTCTTACATGGTCTTCTTCCATAAGCATGATTGAAACCGTTTCATCCTTGTTTATTATTGTTGCAGAGGAGAGGGGATTTCTTATCATATCACGGCTGATTAAGTGCTTTTCAAAAAGGGTTAAAAGAGCTTCTTTGGATATATCCTTATTGTTTATTACTGAAAATTCATCCTTGAAAGATGCGTTTGAATTTATAAAAGCATCGCTTATTTCATTGATAAGACGATTCCGTTCTTCATTTGTCATCCTGGAAGGAAACTTACAGCTTGAAAGGTTTCTTGCATAACGACATCTGGTGCTTACAACAACATCCGTCATCGGGCCTTTAGCGTTATACCAGCTCATATCAGTCTTCCTCCTTCAATGCTTTGATTTCGTCGCGGATTTTTGCCGCTTTTTCATATTCTTCTGCACTTATTGCTTCTTTAAGGGAAGCTTGAAGTTTTATTATTTTTTCGTCCTTGCTTTCTTCTTTAACAGGGGGCTGTTCTTTAATGTGAGCATTTGTTCCCTGAGTTCTTAAAAGCATGGAATCAATAAGAGAAGAAAAGGTTTCGTAGCATTTGCTGCATCCTGCAATTCCTGTTTTCTTAAATTCAGGAAGTGTGGTTTTACAGTTTTCACAGATAAGTCCGGTTTCGTTTTTTTCCCTTTTCTGGGAGAACATATTGAATATATCAAAATCTGAAAATTCTGCAGAAAGCTTTTCTTCACGGGCGCACTTTTCGCATAAATGATATTCTGTTACATGACCGTTTATAACCTCTGTGTAGTGCATGGTTGCCTGATTGTGTTTGCATCTTTCACATAACATAAAGTATTACCTCTTTTCATATAAGATTGATTAATATGTTTTTCATTACCCGGCATCGAATTTCATTTTTAATTGGTGCAGGGAAGGGGAGTACGCTGTCGGACATTGAAGATAAAATGATCTTTGCTTCACGTTCTGTTATTTTATTATACCCAAGTAAATTGGAAACTAACGCCCTTGCGGTTTCAAAGTCAAGAGACGATCCGATTGAATTTAATATATGCATTAAATATTCGTCTCCTTTGACTTTAACCTTTGTAATGCGGATAAAGCCGCCACCTCCACGTCTGCTTTCAACGGTGTATCCACGTTCTTTTGTAAAACGTGTCTGTATAACATAATTAATCTGTGAAGGAACACAGCCAAGATGCTCCGCCAGCTCGTTTCTCTTTATTTCGATTATTCCGTCCTCACCTCGTAAAAGCTCGTTTAAGAATTCTTCAATACTGTTACTTAAATGCATGAACTCATCTCCTTTGTCAAAATTTGACTTTGACTATTTTTGACCTTTGTAAGTACATTATAGTCAAAGAAGGTCAAATTGTCAATAGGAATTTTTGAAATATTTTGTAAAAAAGCATAAAGCGGCGTGCGCTTTATGCTTTTTAAAGTGTGTATATTCTGTTTTGTTTCATATATTCAGAGGGAGTGAATCCCGTTTTCTGCCTAAACAGACGGCAGAAATGATAGGGATTTGAAAAACCGCACTTTTCGGAGACCGCACTTATTTTGAGTACGCCTTCCGAAAGAAGCTGTTTTGCTTTTTCTATCCTCAAATTTATTATGTACTGTCCGGGAGATATGCCGTAAGTTTTTTTAAACTGCTTTCTGAAATGTTCTTCGCTTATGTGGCATAATTCTGAAAGAAAAAGATTTGTTATATCTGATGAAAAGTTTTCTTCTATGTAGTCAACTGCAGGTGCGAGAAAGCCTTTTTCTTCTCTGCCCTGATTTATAATGTTTGATAAAAGATTATAAAAAAGCCCCATTGTATGAAGGTTGTTTTTACCGCTGAAAAATGAGCTTTTTAATAATTCATAGTCTTTCATAACAGCATTCATATTTTTTACGGGTAAAACCGTGAGCGTATCTGCGGAGAAATTTTCACACTCAAAATTGATAACCGGGAAAATACCGTCTCTGTCTCCCTTTATGTCATAGGTCTGCCCCTTGGGGAGAATTACCGCAGAAAAATTATCCGATATAAAGGTCTTTCCGCGGTGGGTATAGGTTATCTGCCCGTCATTTGTAAAAGAAAGGGCATAGCAGGGTCTTTCAATGGTTTTGTCAATTCGTCCCTTCGGGGAGTGTACTACCACCATTGAAATTAGCTTTGTAATGATTATTTTATCAAAATCCATTTTTATCACCCATAAGAATATACCATAAAAGATAAAAAATATCAAGTAAAACGGCAAAAATACTACCAAAAACATCAAATATATACCGTTTTTGGTATTGTATCTTTATAAAGAGAGTTATATAATAAAGAAAAAAGCAAGGAGGATTATTATGGATTTTACGGGAAAGGTTGCCCTCATCACAGGTGCGGCATCCGGTATGGGACTTTTATTTGCCGAAAATATCGCTTCTCTGGGCGGAAATGCGGTTATGTGTGACGTAAACGAAGAGGTGCTTTTTGAAAAGGTAGCTGAGATTAATAAAAAGGGCAAGGGAAAGGCAATAGGTGTCATCTGCGATGTCCGCGAATATGAAAATGCGTGCAAGGCAAGAGACGAGGCTGTTAAAGCATTCGGACGTATTGACATTCTTGCAAACTTTGCAGGAGGTACTGCCGTAAGAATGCAGAAGGTGGATATGGAAAAATACCCCGAATTTCCCGACGTGCCCATTGAGGTTTATGACTGGGGAATTGATGTTAATTTCAGGGCACAGTTTTATTTTGCCCACGCTGTGGCAAAACAGATGAGAGAGCAGAAAAGCGGACTCATCATAAACATAGGCTCAATTGCAGGTATGGAGGGTGATGCCTATCATATGGAATATCCGGCAGCTAAATCCGGAGTAATGTACGGGCTTACCAAAGGTCTTGCACAGTTTGGCGCAAAGCATAACATAAGATGCGTTTGTATATCTCCCGGACCCGTTCTTACAAGAGCAGCTATGGCGAATATGAGAACACTTTTAGGCAGAGCTGCAGAACCTCAGGAGATAATAGACCTTTGTCTTTTTGTAGCATCGGAAAAAGGTCAGTTTATAAACGGAGAAAACATAATGATAGATGGCGGAAGAAACGCAATGGGAAGGTGGCACTGATATGAAAAAGACTTTTCTTGAAAGTGAAAGGGCGATTATCACCTCAATGGTAATAGGTAAAACTCCTGAAAGGGTAAAGGAGCTCACAGATAAATCTGTCGCTGAAGGGGCAGAGGCAATAGGCATGCAGTTTGAACATCTGCTTCCCGAATACAGAAACAAGGAAACATATAAAGAGCTTTTAGCCTATACGGATAAGCCCATATATGCGACCAATTACCGAAACCAATACAACGAAGGAAAATCTGACGATGTATTGGCAGATGAGCTTTTGGAGCTTGCAGAGTGCGGTGCAACACTTTGTGACGTATTGGGAGATCTTTACGATAAAACTCCGGGCGAAGTTACAATGAATGAAACTGCGGTAAAAAAGCAGATGGAGTTAATCCGTAAGCTTCACGAAAAAGGCGCCGAGGTTTTGATTTCATCCCACATTATGAAATTTACACCTGCCGAAAAAGTGCTGGAAATTGCACTTGAATATCAAAGAAGGGGCGCAGACATTGCAAAATTGGTTGTCGGCGCAGAAACTATGGAAGAACAGATTGAAAACCTTAAAATAATAAACCTTCTTAAAGAAAAGCTTTCAATTCCCTTTTTATTCTTAAGCGGAGGAGAGTGTCACATCTTAAGAAGAATCGGCGGAGAATTAGGCTGCTCAATGTATCTTGCGGTTCACGAGCACGATGAGCTTGCAGCGCCTGCCCAGCCGCTTCTTAAAAACTTGAAAGCAATAAGGGATAATATATGAGGTGCCGGGGATGCAGATAATACCCATAGAATACGGAAAGTCTGTTTTGCCGGAGAGTATGATTTTCATAAACGGTGATAAAAGTAAATTCCGTGAAATTACTTTTAAGGTTTATCTCATAAAAATAAAGGACAGGCTCATTTTAGCTGATGCCGGCTGTGAAACAATGCCGGGCTTTGAAATGCGGGAATTTCAGGGAACGGTAAAAGCACTTGAAAAAATAGAAGTTAATCCTTTAGATATAACAGATGTTTTAATAACACATTCCCACCACGACCATATTGAATGTGTGAAATATTTTGAAAATGCTACCATACATATTGAAAAAGATGAGTATGAAGCAGGAAAAAAATATATCCCCGATGGCTTTAAGGTTAATATATTTTCAAGGGAGTTTACCCTCTCTGAAAATGTGAAAATTATAAGGATTGGCGGTCATTCAAAAGGCTCTTGCATCGTTGAAATAAAAACTGACGATAAGATTTATATCATAGCAGGAGATGAATGCTATAAAAGAGAGTGCCTCAATAAAAAAATCCCTACCGGAGCATCCTTTGATCCGAATGCTTCGAGGGAATTTATAGAAAAATACAGCGATAAAAAGTACACGGTTTTACTGTGTCACGATGAATAAAGAAAGAGGGACAGGTTATGAATTTTACAAATAAAATTGCACTGATAACCGGTGCAAGCGTGGGAATAGGCAGAGCAACGGCTTTAAGATTTGCGGAAGAAGGAGCAAAGCTTATCCTTTTGGACATCAATTTTGAAAAGCTTGAACAGGTAAAAAACGAAGTGGAAAAATACACAAAAGATGTCCTTATTTATAAATGTGATGTAAGTAATGAAGAAGAGGTAGGAAAAGTTGTAAAAGAAGCAGAGGGAGCATTTGGAAGGATTGACATTCTTGTTAACAATGCGGCGCTCTGGCGAGGATGGAGAAGCTTTCTCGATACACCTGTCTCTGAATGGCGTAAATTTATTGACGTAAATGTAATGGGTGTTGTCTATATGACAAAGGCAGTACTCGGCGGAATGGTAGAAAGAAACTACGGAAGAATAATAAATGTTGCATCCGTTGCCGGAGTTTACGGAAACGGAAATATGACACATTATTCTGCAACCAAGGGCGCGGTTATATCAATGACAAAGGCGCTTGCCAAGGAAGTGGCTGATAAAGGCGTTTTAATAAATGCTGTTTCACCGGGAACGGTCAGCCCTTCTGAAAATTCAGATGTTAATTTCCACGAGCCTTCCGATTTTTCATATATAGGAAGATCGGGAACCGATGCGGAAAACGCAAATCTCATATTATTCCTCGCAAGTGATGAGGCAAGCTATATTTCCGGACAGAATATTCAGATAGACGGTTGCAGAAGGAAGCAATAATTATTTTTGTCGCAATTCCTTCGGGGTTTTGTCTGTAAGCCTTGTAAATATTTTTCTGAAATAGTTTGATGAGGAAAAACCGACTTTAAGGCTTATTTCATCAATGGACAAATCTGTGTTTGATAAAAGCCTTGCGGCGTGCTGAATCATAACGTTGTGCTTATATTCTATCGGAGTTACCCCGAGTATGTTTTTAAATTGCTTAAACAGTGCAGATTTACTTATGTGGCAAAGTGTTGCAAGTGTTTCAACAGGAAAAGTCTTGTCGTAATTTTGCTCAATATAGTTTATGGCAGGCTCTATTGAAGAGTGGGGCCTTGTGTCGGAAGTTACTTCCATTTTCTTATATATGTCATCAAGAAGCTCATAAAAGCAGGACAAAGCAAGCATAGGAGAGGATTGGTGGCTTTCGTATATTTTTTCAAAAAGGTCAAAGGGGTAGTTTTTTAAAATCTGAAAGCGGTAGTCGTAAAAGGCATATTTTGATGTAAAGTCAAAAATAATCGAATACCATTCGATGTCGGGAGAGCCGTACCATATTGACTGATAGCTTGTTTCAAAGGCGATATATATAAGGTCTCCCTCGTAAGCATAGTAGGTGTTACCTTTATACAGAAACTTCGCATACCCCTTTTTTACATATCCGATACAAGGTCTGTCGAAAAACAAATCAGGACCTGCAGAATAAATGTTTTTATATTTGTAATCAAAAAACTCAAATTCAGAAATCAGAAAATTTTTATCCATAACTGCCTCCGTGGATTATAGTGGTGTTTTTGTGTATTATAGCATATTGAAAGCATCGAGTCAATCTATTATAATGATTATACGAGAATTTAAGGAGGCAATGATATGGATAAGAGAATTGTTTTTACAAAGGTAAATACGGCAGAGTTTTTGGATGTTCCCGAACTTGAAGTGCCTGATTACGGCATAAAGATTAAAACAGCGGTAAGCACAATAAGCCAGGGAACGGAGAGAGCGAATATCACAGGTGACACAAATGTGTACATAGAGAAGGAAGTAGCCGAGGCGGTATTTCCCAGATATTCGGGCTACAGCTCATCGGGCATCGTTGTTGAAAAGGGAAAAAACGTAAAGGACTTTGAAATAGGCGACCGTGTTGCAATGAGCTGGTCAGCCCACAGAGGATATAACGTGCTTACTCCGCAGAATGTTGTTAAAATTGAAAGCGAAAAGGTGTCATTGGAAGAAGCTTCAATTTTCCATATAGCAACCTTCCCCCTTGCTGCAATAAGAAAAACGAGACTTGAAATCGGCGAATCCTTAATGGTTATGGGGCTTGGAATACTGGGACTTTTGGGCGTTCAGCTTGCAAAATTGGCAGGCGCCGCTCCCGTAATTGCGGTTGATCCCATAAAGGAAAAAAGGGAAAAAGCCCTTTTACTCGGCGCAGACTATGCCTTTGACCCCTTTGAAGCGGATTTTGTCGAAAAGGTAAAGGCGGTAACAGGCGGCGGAGTAAATACGGCAATAGAAGTTACCGGGCAGGGAGCAGGTCTTAACGAAACTCTTGACTGTATGGCAAAATTCGGCCGTGTTGCACTCTTGGGATGCACAAGAAATAAAGACTTTACCGTGGATTATTACAGGAAAGTGCACGGACCCGGCAT
>JAZRHF010000021.1:0-29544 GCA_045644565.1 Clostridia bacterium
CAGGCAAAGATGAACGTTGCAAGAAGAACCTGCGGCTACATCGGCTCACAGTACTGGAATCAGGGAAGAACCCAGGAAATTAAGGAAAGGGTACTTCACTTATAATGAATTATTCGGCAATTAAAAATTGGGATATAGCCAACGGCTACGGCGTAAGAGTTTCCCTTTTCGTGTCGGGTTGCACCCACCATTGCAAAAACTGTTTCAATAAGGAAACGTGGAGCTTTGATTCGGGAGAGCCCTTTACAAAGGAAATTGAGGATAAAATTATAAAAGACCTTGCTCCCTCCTATATCGACGGTCTTTCCCTTCTTGGGGGCGAGCCTATGGAAAAGGTAAATCAAAAAGGTCTCCTTCCCTTTATAAAAAGGGTAAAGGAAGCCTATCCCGACAAAAATATCTGGTGCTATACAGGCTACCTTTACGAGGATTTACTTCCCGGCGGAAAGGTTCACACCTCGGATACCGACGAGCTTTTATCTTTAATTGACATCCTTGTTGACGGCGAATTTAAGGAAGAGCTTTACAGCATAATGCTTAAGTTCAGAGGCTCTGCCAATCAGAGAGTAATTGACTTAAATAAAACAAGAGAAACGGGAGAAATAGTCCTTTTCCTTGAATAACACGCAAGAAAACAACCCCGCAACAGCGGGGTTGTTTTTTGCTTTTGCGCTAAGGCGAGAGGGTAAAAAGGGAAGAAATTAACTTTATAAGTGAATAAGGCTTGACAAAACTAACTTTTTATGGTATAATATTAACTACGAGGTTAACTTTGGGAGGGCAAGCGGTTCGAAACGTGTGCCCGGAGAAAAAATATTGCCATAGCCAAAAGGCTGTGATATAATTAGAAAGGAGACATTAGATGATAAGGGAAGTCGAAGAAATTGATAAGCTTAACAGCGATGAGTTTAAAGGATTAAAAAAGAACAAGGAAGAGCTTTTGCCCGGAAGTTATAATTTGGATGCAATAAAGGGAGTGCAGAGCTTTCTGAACAAGGAAGGCTTTGCTGATAATAAGGGTGATGCACTCAGGGTGGACGGTATATATGGTGCTAATACAGCTAACGCTGTAATGAAGTATCAAAGAGCAAACGGTTTGGGTGTGGACGGAATTGTTGGTGATGAAACCTGGAATTCTATTTACAACAAGAAAAAGAAAAGAGAAGAAAATAAAAACTTTGAAGAGGGTCTTAAGAGCAAAAGTGGCGGATTTTTCTATGACAAAATACAAACTATACGTAAGGCACAGCGTAATTTGGGAATAGATACCGGGGAAGAAGTTGATGATGAGTCCAACTCTGAAGAAGATTTTCACGATCGTGTGCGAAGACGGTGGGAAACGGGATCATCCGGAAAAAATACGGATGTGTGGAAAGCGCCCAAATCTGAGAAATTCTCTGATAAACCGGGAAAAGGACAGGAAATGCGGGAAAGGAAGCGTCCCGACAGAGAGCAGATGCCGTGGGAGGCTATCAGTGAGATAGAAGGAAGGAACATTCCGAACAAACCCGGTGAGCCGTGGAGAGAAAAGATGCCCGATGTACAAGCGAAGCCTTGGCAGAGGAATACACCCAAGGCAAGGCGACAGACTCCCGGAGGGAGATATGTTCCCGATACAATACGTGGGAAGTGGAGAAACTATTCGTTTCCTGAAGGCTTTGGAGCAAGCAGGCAAAATGTCGCAGCAAGATACGGAGATGGCTATGATTATGCATTGAAAAATACAGGTGTAGCGATAGAAGAGTTCTCCGGAAAGCAGAAACACGAATATGGATATTTAGATAAAGCGACTGGATATGTTAAAGAAAAAGCAAGAGAAGCAAAAGAATATATTGAGACAAAAGCTGAGAAAGCGAAGGATTTTTTGGATAAAACGCAAATAGCAAAGAATAAAGATTATCGCGAACATTATAATTTTGAGGAAAAAGACGCTAAAGTAATATTAACCGAAGTCTTTGATAATGCAATGGATATTGCTGCGAAAAATCAAGATATGTTTGCACAAGCATCGATTAATTCTACAAGGGAAAAAATTAAGAATTTTGATGAAAAAAGTATAGTGACGGCATATTATTTGAATGATTCTGACGGAGCCGGAACATTTGGGCATGCGGGAGTCCTCTTAGTAAATAAAGATGGAAAAGGAATATTATTCAGCTATTACCCTCAAAATGCAGATGATTATACTAGTCTTGTAACTGATTATTCAGATTCGGAAATGCGAATAGAAGTTTTTGACCATTTGGGCATTGAAAAACTTTTGAGCGGAGAATCAATAACGGTACCATCAACTTCCGGTGAGAAACGGACGGAGAATTATAACAGATATACGAAATTTCATATAGGTACTGATAATGGAAAAGCTATGTTTGAACAAGCGGTTGCTATTGCTGGAGTAAGTCCGGAGTACAATGTTGTTCTTCATAACTGTGACCATATGGCACTATCTATTCTGTGGGCAGGGAAGATAGTTATAGATAAAGATCTGTTTCCTAATAATACATATAGAGGATCTGAAGGGATTGATGTATGATGAAAAAAACGATATTAAATTTAATTCCGGGCATTATCACATTACTTTTTGTGGTAGTGATACTTTGCCTCAGAGATGGTAGCACCCCATGGAAAAATATCGGAATTATTGAGGCGTTAAGCTTTGTCTATGTTAGCGTATCGTTTTTAATTTCCCCATATCTGATGATTGTCAACTATAAGCATACGACGAAAAAAACAGCGATTCCTTTTTTCTTACTTATTGTTGCGGAGAGCATTTTGCTTCCTTTTTTAGCCTGCTTAGTGGTGCTGGGGACAAAGTATATGAGCAAGGACGAACTTTTGAGCATAGTTATTTATATTCTGCCTTTGGCATTTGCCTATACGGTTCCTGTCGTAATATGGCCGATGCTGTGCTTCCTTAAATATGCGAAAAGAGGAAATGGAATTTGCTCAAATTTAATGCCACTTTTTCTTGCAATGGCTTTTTGTGTTACAGCCATTGCTACAAAGCTTATAATTATGGCATGGTATTTTGCAGAGATTGTTTGCTTTGAAATAAGGATGGCTGTTTTAATGATTGTATTGCCGATATATGGATTGCTCATTAACAAAAAAGCCGTGATTCCGACTGATTTGACCGGACGGTTTCTATGTTCGGCAATTGCGGCAACAGGATGCCTCGCAATATTCTTTTTTACAGCGGAGCCTCAAGTGAATGAAAAATATTTTGTTTATATATTGATATATGAGGTCATAGCTTTTGCAGGACAATGGGCATATATAAAATTAGCACAGAAAAAGACGGCGAAATAGTCCTTTTCCTTGAATAACACGCAAGAAAACAGCTCCGCAACAGCGGGGTTGTTTTTTGCTTTTGCGCTAAGGCGAAAAATGGAGAAAAATATTGTCATAGTTAAGTGGTTGTGATATAATTGGTTTGATAAGACTTAATTGTACGTATCATTTGGAAAGTAAAATTGATTTTTAATTTTTTAACAGAAGATAAAGATGATGCATTCCGGATGCAATATGGCATAAATTTAGCGGAAGAAGGACGGTGATTTTGTGAAAATAATAAATATTATATTAAAGGCTCTGATATGGATTGCTTTTATGCTGATACCTTTTGCTCTTGTGCTGGCTTGCCTTTTGACAGTAACGGAAGAAAATACATCTGATTCCGTAGTTCTGTCTGCTATTTTATTTTTTATAAACCCTTTTTATATCACCTTGGTAAGCTATTATTTTATAAATAAAAAGAGTGTGGCTTTTATGTATCTTGGTGCAGTGTTGCCCTGGTTTTTATTATGCTTGCCGTATCTTATGCGAACGAATGACGACTGGCTTATGATAGTGGAGCTTGAACTTCATGCGGGTCTTTATCAGATTATAGGAATAACTGTTTGCTTTGCAATAGCCTGTCTAGTGAAATATATTATTTACAGAAATAAAGCAAGCGAAGACACAAAAATATATGTTAAAAAGCACATATCGGAAGAAATCATGCAGATAATAAAATGGGCGGCACTTTGCTTTGCTTTGCCAATAGTAGTATATTTTGCGATTTTTCTAATTGATTTGGCAATACATATTCCCGGGATTTCCTTAAAGCTGATTTATATATGGATAGTGGCAGAGCCTATATATATGGCGTTGGTAAGCTATCGTTTTATATCTAAAAGAAAAGCAGTTTATATGTATTTTGGATTGTTAATTATGCAGTTTATATGGTTTGTGATTAACGCTGTAGATCGTGAGTCAGAAATGTTTTTGGGGTTCATTGCAATCGTCATATATAAAGTTATTGCAGTAACAATCTCTTTTGCCATAGCCTGCCTTGTAAAATACATAGTATATCGCCATAAGACAAAAAAGGCGCTTGGAAATGATTTGATATAGGAATACCTGATTTATCGTAAGCTAATACGAAAGCGGTGAATTTATGAAAAAAGAGGGGATTTTCGTGAACAAGAAGCTTAAAATTATGCTTAATATATTGCCGTGTGTGGCAATGGCGTTTCTTTGCATTATGAGTTTTATTCCGATTAGCATAAAAGGGACTTTCTCGATAATTTCGTACATACCAGGTGCACCGTTTTTCTTTATTCTCGGTATACTGTTAAATCCGATTTACATAGCGATAATAAATTGCATAAATTTCGTGCGCGGGAAATATGTTAAAACATTTCTTGATATGAATTTGGTTTTGATTATAACAAATCTGATTATTGCATTGATGTTTTGGCTTTTGTGCGGAGTGAGGACGAGCTTTTTTCCGGCGGTTAATTTACTTACAGCGGTTATTTTATATGATTTTATTATGTTGAAATTGGCTTTTGCAGTTGTATTTCTTATAAAGTATATGTCGAAAAATTTCGGAGAAAAAAAGCCTGTAAGAGGAATATTAAAGATACTTCCCATCCCGTTTTTATTGTTGATTGCAATGCTTATTCAGATGTTTGCTTTACCTGCGATATGCACAAGTGTAAACAATTCGTTGAGCTTGAAGACAGTAGAAGTTATGAAAGAAATTCCTTTGCCTGAGGATACCGGATATATAGAAACTGTTACATTTACAGGTCGCGTGAGCGGTACGGGAGACGGAACAGACCTTTTTTCTGCCATGCTTATAAAGAGCGAGCTGTCTGAAGACGAACTTGTGCGATATTATTCCGCATACGACTATGGAACGGAACAGGGAAAATATTATGTGACAAAACAGACGGGACAAAAGATTGAAAAGGTTTACAGCGCAGATGTGTATCTGGTGCATGAGTTAAAAGAAAACGAAGATTATTATCTGATTTACGTTTACGGAAAAACCATACCTCCTTTTTCGTGGTTTGATATCAGAGGGGTATGAGTTGTCTGCGATGCAGTAATTGAAGCCATGAACGAAGCAAGGGGCGAGAAGACAAGGGGACGGTTCTGCTGCCTTGACAAATTAAATGCCTGTGCTACAATTTTGCTGAGGTGATGAATGATGCCCGGATTACCAAGGCAGAAAAGTGAAAGCGGAATATATCATATAATGCTTAGAGGAATAATCAACAAGTTATATTTGAAGATGAACAAGACTACAAAAAATTTATAGAGACATTACAAAATTACAAGGCAGTAAGTGGATACAAAGTATTCGCTTACTGCCTTATGCCTAATCATATACATATATTGATAAAAGTTGAAAAAGAAGATATAGACTTGATAATGAAAAGGATAGCAGGAAGTTACGTGTATTGGTATAATTGGAAATACTACAGAAGAGGTCACTTGTTTCAGGATAGATTTAAAAGCGAACCGATTGAAGATGCTTGTTTAGAAATTGAAGATGGGAATTTTAGATTAAGTGACAACGATGCGAAGAAAATTATCAAAAAAATTTCAGGATGTGTGAATGTAATTGAATTTCAAGAATTAAAAGCGGAAAAACGAGATAAATATATAGAAAAATTTATAAAACAAGGATTATCAATAAGGCAGATAAACAGATTGACCGGAATAAGCAAGGGTTTGATTGAAAAAATCAGCAAAAGACGATAGAACCGTCCCTTTGTCTTGCCCGGTTGTCTTTAGAGGATGCGGATTTTGGCACAAATTCCCTGCTTGTAACAGTATAAGACAAAACTACCCGAAGAAGAGAAAATAAAACTCTTTTTCGGGTAGTACTTTTTATATAGTGATATTGAAAGCTAACGATTTCAGTGATATTTTATTCGCCAAACTCGGCAAAGCCGAATACCACTATGCGAAGCATAATATAACTGCGAAGCAATATCACTCGCCCGATGGGCGAATAAAACTGCCCAAGTGTCCTTAGAAACACTTGGGCAAAGCATCCGATATTTTTATTTGCAATTTTCATCTGCTCAATTATTCAGCAAGAGCGTATGTTGTAAGAGCGGAAGACAACCCGTCTGATCCGGCAATATAAAATCTGTAAAGATAGCCCGATTCAAGACCGTCGGGGATAAACAGGCTTATTGTACCGTCGTTGTTTCTGGCAATAAGTCCTTCTCCGATGGTTGCGGTAAATGTTTTTAAGCGTCTGTCATCAAATTCGGCACCGGCACCCTTTGCCTTTGCCCTTCTGTAATAAATCGTATAGGTATCGCATCCGGAATCCTTAAATCTTATTTCGCAAAGATTATGAGGTATCAGTGTGGGAGCCAAGGGATCAATGGATGCGGGGAACAAAAATTCGGGAGTTATGACGGTAGCCTCTTCTGTGACAGCTTCTGAAACGGCTTCCTCGACAGTAATCTCCGGAGCAGCTTCTTCCGCTATTGCTTCTGTAGCGGTTTCGGGATTAACGGGAGCAGGAACGAAATTAGCATTATGGTACTGAGCGGAGCGGAAATCATATTCCGAAATATATCCGCTTGTGGTTCCTTTGGGACCGTAAACCGTAACATAAAGGCTTCCGCCGCTTGTTTTTTCAATTCGGAGATTCAACATATTATTGTTTGAAGGGTTTACTGCATTAAATGATCCGTCCTCTGCCTTTTCGGTGACAACGACGAAATGACGGTTTCCCGTACGGTTGGGGTTAGTCTGAGCGGTGAAGTAAATTATAACGGGGCTGTATGACCCGTCTCCCTCGATATAGCGGTTAAAGGATCCGAAAAAGTCATAGGTTTCGCCGCCTGTTGCCTCGGGAACATCGTTAAGAACGGTGGAAAAGGGAACACCCCAGGTATAACCTTTGGAAATCCAGTAGTTGCCCAGATCTAAAGGCGTTTTATTGATTCCGATTGCGGATAATGCCATGGAAACCGATGCTGTTCCGCATTCGTTATGTGCCCAGGGAGAAAATTTGCCCCAGTAATTCTGCTGAAAGGTGGAAGATGAGCGAATCTGCGAAACATAACGCACAACCCCGGGAGTAACGGTTTCGGAATAGTTATAATCAACCGGAACGGGCCCTTTTGCAAGAGATGATATGGAAAATATTAAGATGAACGCCGTTATAAGGCATAAAAGTCGTTTTTTCATTTTTTCCTCCAACAGATAAACAATTATCAAAAATCGTCGAAATCTGAAGTCTATTATAGCATTAACTGCAAAAAGTGTCAAGGTGAAGTATTTAGTTCTTTACTTTTATGAAATTTATGATATAATAAAGGAAGGTGGCGCAGTATTCTAGTCAGCGTATACTGTTCTGAAGGCGGTCGTAAAAAGCCGCTTAAGGGCACATCGATGAAGTTCCTGGTGCTTGCTTCCGATGCCGGTCGGGGGTGTGTGCTGGGAGTTAAGGTCTGAGGGCGGACCGCAATGGCATGCGGCGCATGACCCTCTTTCCGTGGAGACTGTACTTTGTGGCTAATGCGGACACAATTTAGCTACGGGTAGAGATTAAACCTGCCATGCAGTGCTTTGTTGTGCTGTGGGTAGCGTAGCCTGCCTTGAGTGGGTATGCAGGATAGCGGACAGACAGCGTTCTCTTGGCCGAGAGAATGGGGTTATAGCTTCTTGAAAGCATATCTGCAAAAGAGGATAGGAACGGCTTTTACGTTGTGAAGGAAAACTTCTAGACTGTACCTATTATAGTGGTGCAAGAGGGATTGCAGTGCGGACTTAGTGGCAATTCGGTATTGCTTAAGGCGACTTGGCGAGGCCTGATTTAAAGGGAAACCGCTCCCATCGGCGACGGGGGAGGATCAGGGCGGGAAATCCGACCGAACCTATGCCGCAATATTTACTTCTTGCATTGCCACCAACATTTTTGATTTTCTGGAGTGTGATTTTTTTGGATACTGTCCGAAGTAGTAAGCCCGATCATCAGGAAAAGGCTGCTAAGCAAAAGCGAAAATACTTAAGGTGGGCTCTTTTAAGCACTCTTATAACCTTTTCGCTTTCGGTACTTATTAACATCATTTCGGAGATTGCTATTAAGGGTTCTCCCGAAATAGTTGCACTTTGCGTTTTGCTTATAATCATTTTAATCGGTGTTCTTTTTGATGTGGTGGGAACAGCAGTAACTGCGGCGGAGGAAGCTCCCTTTCATTCCATGGCATCCCGCAGGGTAAAGGGTGCGGCAAAGGGTATAATGCTTCTTCGTAATGCGGAGCGTGTTTCCAACATCTGCAACGATATAATAGGAGATATCTGCGGTATCGTTTCAGGCTCAACAACGGCAGTTATCGTGGGAATGCTTTTTGTTGAAAAGGGAACGGCTTCTGCCTTCTGGGGAGGTATTGTGGTAACTGCTTGTGTTGCCTCCTTAACCGTAGGCGGAAAGGCTTTCGGAAAAGGAATTGCCATTTCAAAAAGTAATGATATAGTGTTTATGGTAGGCAAGGCACTTTCTGTTTTTGAGAAGGATGCGAAAGTAAATGGAAAAAAGAAAAATTCTAAATGAAAATTTAACACATGATGAATTAAAAGACCTTGATTTTGAGGGGCTTAGTATGCTCTCGTCCGAAATCAGGGACTTTTTGATTGACAGCGTTTCAAAAACAGGCGGGCATCTTGCCTCAAATTTAGGCGTTGTTGAGCTGACTTTAATGCTTCATAAATGCTTTGACTTCAATAATGAAGACAGAATAATTTTCGATGTGGGACATCAGAGCTATGTGCATAAAATATTAACGGGAAGAATGTCGGGATTTGAGGATTTAAGAAAAACCGGCGGAATGTCGGGATTTCCGAGAAGAGAGGAAAGCAAGACCGACCTTTTTGATACGGGACATTCGGGAACAAGCCTTTCTTTGGCTGACGGAATTGCTTCAGCCAAAATGCTCAGCGGAGAAAAGGGATGTGTAGTTGCCCTGATAGGCGACGGAGCGTTAACCGGCGGTCTTTGCTACGAAGCTCTTAACAACATAGGAAACACGAAGAAAAACATTTTAATTATATTAAACGACAACGGAATGTCCATATCCCGTAATGTGGGAGCGGTGTCAAATCTTCTCACCAGGGTAAGAGCAAGTAAGGGATATAACAAGGCAAAGGACGAGGTTAAGGATGCTCTTGGGCTTTTAAGGGGAGCGGGAAAGCTTCTGGAAAACGGTCTTCGTCACATAAGAGACGGTATCAAGTCCATCATGATGCCGGATGTTTTCGCAGAAAGCCTTGGAATCACCTATCTTGGACCCGTAGACGGACATGACCTGAAGCAGCTTGAATTTTATATAAAAAATGCGCAGAAAATAGAAGGTCCGGTTATGCTGCACGTTAAAACGGTTAAGGGTAAAGGCTATTCCCATGCGGAGGGCGAACCTTCAAAATTCCACGGAGTGTCACGATTCGAAGTGGAAAACGGAGAAACCCATTCCATAAAGTCGGACTTTTCAAGTGCCATGGGAATGGATTTATGCCTGCTTGCAACGAAAAATGAAAAGGTGGTGGCGATTTCGCCTGCCATGACTAAGGGATGCGGTCTTTCAGGTTTTGCAGAAAGCTTTCCCGACAGATTTTTCGATTGCGGAATAGCGGAAGAACATGCGGTAACCTTTGCGGCAGGTCTTGCGAAAGAGGGATTTATTCCCGTAATCTGTACTTATTCCACATTTTTGCAGAGGGCTTATGACGAAATCTGGCACGATGTGGCAATGAATGATTTTCATGCCGTGTTCTGTCTTGACAGGGCAGGGCTTCCCGGAAACGACGGAAAAACCCATCAGGGAATATACGATTTATCCTATCTCGGAAATATCCCCGGAATGGCGGTTCTTTCGCCTTCCTCTTTTTCGGAACTTAATAAAATGCTTCATTATGCGGTTCTTTTACATAATGGTCCCATCGCTATCCGCTATCCCAAGGGAGGGGACAGGGAAACAGGATTTTCCGACTTTACCTTTGGCAAGGCGCAGGTTGTGGCAGAGGGATGCGATATAACGGTTGTTGCCGAGGGGATGATGTTGAAGCCGGTTCTTCTTGCTGCAGAAGAAGCGAAGAAAGAAGGCATCAACGTGGAAGTTATAAAGCTTTCAACGGTTTATCCCATGGATTTTGAAACAATTTCAAAATCTGTTGCCAAAACAGGTAAACTGATAACTGTTGAAGCAAACATCCGACGTGGCGGTATGGGTGAAAACATTTTTGCACATCTTAAGGCGGAAGGCAGAATTAAAGCCTTTCCCGACATTTTTATGGAGCATGGAGCAACGGATGACCTTCTTCAAATGTACGGAATGGATAAGGAAGCCATAAAGAACGCCATCATGGAAGAGGCGGGTAGAAAAAATGAGGCTTGATTTATATATGGTTAAAAATTCCCTTGCTCAGAGCAGAGAACGGGCAAAGGAAATGATAGAATCCGGCAAGGTTTTTGTTTCAGGAAAAGCAGTTACAAAACCCAGCTTTGATATTACAGACGAAAAAGTTACGGCAACGGAAGAAGAAAGCTATGTCGGAAGAGGTGCAAAAAAACTTTTCAAGGCTATTTCGGAGTTTTCCTTAAATCTTACGGGCAGGGTGGCAATTGATGCAGGAGCATCAACCGGAGGATTTACGGAGCAGATGCTTAAAAACGGAGCATCAAAGGTTTACGCCGTTGATGTGGGTTCGGGACAGCTTGCGGAGGTTTTGAGGAATGATGAAAGAGTTGTAAACCTTGAAAAAACCGACATCCGAAATCTGGAACTTTCGGAAAAGGCGGACTTTTTCACGATAGATGTTTCTTTTATTTCTTTAACTCAGGTTTTATACCATCTTAAAAGACTCACAAAAGATGAGGCAGAAGGCGTTTGCCTCATAAAGCCCCAGTTTGAAGCGGGCAGGGAATATGTTGGTAAAAAAGGCGTTGTAAAGGATAAAAAAGCACATTTAAAAGTGCTTTCGGATATTACGGAATATGCAAAGGGTATAGGATTTTCCGTCAAGGGGCTTACCCATTCACCCATTTCAGGACAAAACGGAAATATTGAATATCTTATGCATCTTGATAAGTCCGGGATTGAAGGAGCCTGTCAAATAGAAGAAACAGTTAAAAAAGCATGGGAGGAACTTTTATGAATATTGAAAAAACCATGGAAAACTTAAGAAAAAATAATATGGAGGCTTTCTTTGTTGAAACTAAGGAAGATGCATTGAAGCTTCTTGAATCCCTTCTTTCAAAGGGCGAAACCGTTTCCGTCGGAGGCTCCGTAACTCTTAGCGAAATAGGAGCACTTGACCTTCTCAGAAATGGCGACTATAACTTCCTCGACAGATATCAGGAAGGTCTTACAAGAGAAGAAATTACCGAAATATTCAGAAAGAGCTTTTTTGCAGACTCCTATGTGACAAGCACAAATGCATTAACTGAAGACGGCGAGCTTTACAACGTTGACGGAAATTCAAACAGAGTTGCCGCTATGCTTTTCGGGCCCAAGTCCGTGATTGTTATTGCGGGTAAAAATAAAATCGTTGATTCGCTGACGGCGGCTGAAAAAAGAGTTAAGACCATTGCGGCACCTAAAAATGTAAAAAGACTTTCAATGAATACCTATTGCAGCGTAAAGGGAACCTGCATGGGTGCAGAGGATGAAAAACTGTGTGCGGGATGCACATCGGAGGACAGAATCTGTGCAAGCTACACGGTTATGGCAAGACAGAGAATAAAAGGCAGAGTAAAGGTAATTATAGTAAATGAGGAATTAGGCTATTAATCTTTATGGAGGGATACATATGGATAAAAAGAAAATTCTTGTAGTTGATGACGAAAGAGCCATAGGAGATATACTTAAAATCAATCTTGAAAAGGAAGGATATGCGGTATTGGTTGCCATGGATGGTGAAGAAGGAGCTAACCTGGCACTTTCTGAAAATCCGGACCTTGTGCTTCTTGACGTTATGCTTCCCAAAATGGACGGCTTTGAGGTTTGTAAGAAAATCCGCAGAGAGAGTGAAGTTCCCATTGTTATGCTTACTGCAAGAACAGAGGAAATTGATAAGATTTTAGGACTTGAGCTTGGTGCGGACGACTATGTGACAAAGCCCTTCTCAGTAAGAGAATTAATGGCGAGGGTTAAGGCTAACTTACGAAGAACCGTGGTTAAGGAAAATGTTCCGGATACAGAAGAAAACACCATAAAAATCGGTGAAATCACCATAAATACTGCCAGCTACGAACTTAGAAAAGCAGGCAAGCCCATTGAGCTTACCCTTCGTGAATTTGAACTTGTTAAATATCTTGCGGAAGCTCCTAACCGTATTTTTTCCAGAGAGATTCTGCTTGAAAAGGTGTGGGGCTATGAGTATTACGGAGACATGAGAACCGTGGACGTTACGGTAAGACGTCTTCGTGAAAAAATAGAGGATGACCCCGGCGAGCCCCGCTATATCATGACAAGACGCGGCGTGGGATATTATTTCGCAAAGGAATAAAATTATGTTTAAGAGTATACAATGGAAAATACTCACCCTTTTTATCCTGCTTACAGTAAGCGTAATGATTTTTGTTGCGGTTTTCTCCTCAAGGGGTATATCGGAATACTACCACGAGCAGTTTATCCTTGATATGGATGAAAACACCTTTACGGAAAGCATGACAAAGCAGCTCAGCGAGGCTTCGGAACGTGAACTTTCAGAACTCTATGAGCTTTTGGGTAAATTTTCGGTGAGAATAGGAATAGATTCCTATCGTGATTTATATGTGCTTTCGGGTCATGACGGAAGTATGCTTTATACCCTTTCGGGAAGAGCGCTTTCGGAAGATTATGAAATAACGGAAAACGTACTTTCCGCCATGAGCGGAAATGTAGGGAAAGCAATCAATAAAAGCGGAAGTATTATGGACTACGCTGTTCCTTTGAAAAGTGACGGCAAGGTTTCTTATATAATCTATGTAACGGATACAAAGGTGGAAATGTATGAGGTTATGCGAAGCATCCTTAAAAATATTTTTATCGCCCTTGTTATCGGTATCTTTATCTCGTTGTTTTTGGGATTTGTGTTATCCAAAACCCTTATCCGCCCCCTTAAAAGATTGCAGAATTCCGCATCACAGATGGCGGAGGGGAATTTTTCCGGTAAAATTAAAGTAAACGGTGACGATGAAATAGGAAGCCTAACCAAGGACTTTAACTATATGTCCGAGGCACTTGAAACAAGTATGATACAGATGGCGGCGGAGAAAAACAAGGTTGAAACCGTGCTTTTGTATATGACTGACGGCGTCATGGCGTTTGACTCCGACGGAAGGGTTATACACATGAACCCTGCGGCGACAAAACTTCTGGAGCTTACGGAGAACGATGTTCAGAACTTTGACTCATTTTTTGAAAAGCTGGGGCTTGATGTAAATCTCGGTCAGTTTTTGTATCTTGCCACAGAGCCTTTTGAAAGAAGTGTTGATGTTGGCGAAAAGCATTTCAGGGTTTATTTTGCGCCCCTTGAGAAAAACGGAAAGGTAAGCGGTGTGGTTGCGGTGTTCCATGACTATACCCGTCAGCAGAAGCTTGATGATGCAAGACGTGAATTTGTTGCCAACGTATCCCATGAGCTCAGAACGCCCATCACGGTGGTAAAAAGCTATACTGAAACTTTGATGGACTATCGTGAGCACGATGAAACGGAAGGTCATTTCTTGAATGTTATAAACGAAGAAACCGACAGAATGACAAGACTTATAAGGGATCTCCTTGCATTATCCAAGCTGGATAACAACAAGGAAATGAAAAAGCTTCCCTTTGGCTTGGCAGAGCTTGTGAAATCCGTTTGCGAAAGAGTGGCAATCGAAGCGTCGGAGCATAAGCAGACCATTGAAAGTGAAATCGACGAAACCGTAGGAAATATTTTAGGTGACAGAGACCGTATCGAACAGGTACTTGTAAATATAGTGGGTAACGCAGTTAAATACACGCCCGACGGCGGAAAAATTCGTGTTGCGTTAAGAAAAACCGAGGATGAAGCCATAATTTCCGTAAAGGATAATGGTATCGGAATCCCCAAGGAAGATCAGGAACGAATTTTTGAAAGATTTTACCGCGTTGATAAGGCAAGAAGCCGTGCTATGGGCGGTACCGGACTTGGTCTTGCCATCGCCAAGGAAATAGTGGATGCTCACGGCGGAAAAATAGGCCTTGAAAGCGTAGAAGGAGAAGGAACAACGGTTACCATTTCCATTCCTTTTGCATAAATGCCCCGGCTTAAAAGGCCGTACATAAATATGTTATTCAAAAGTAAATCTGATGTAATATTCCTGTAACATTGGTGTGCTATAATAAGACCGTAAACTAAAGGAGTTTATCTCTGAAGGCCAAAAAGGAGGTGCCGACAATGAAAAAGTTAATATCTTTATTGCTTGTTTTAATAATGCTCTTATCCATGTCGGCAATCTGCTTCGCTGAAGGAGTTACTTATAAAGATGTGGGTAATGCGGCAAATATCCTGGTTATCAAAAAGCCTGAAAATGCCCAGTCTCAGAGTAATAAAAGCGTTTATCCTGTTTCCGGCGTTGCGGATCCCGGATGTACGGTAACGGTTCTTACTTATAACAGTGCTGACGGTCTTTACTATCCTAAGCAGGATGGTGAGGGTAAGGTTTTACAGACCACTGTTGGCGCAAGCGGATTGTTCTGCTTCAATGTACAGCTCTCATCAGGCGATAATAACCTGGCCGTTCAGGCGGTTACAGCTGATAACACAAAGGTTCAGAGAGTGTTCTTCAAGATAAACCTTGTGTCTCTCGGTTGGTTTAACAGTATCAAGAGCCTTATAAACGGTTGGGGTAAGTAATAGGAGAAATAAATGAAGGAACGTGTTAAAAGTTTCGTTCTCACAGTGCTTATACTTTTAAGTATAGGACTCGCCTCAAAAACATGGATTGATGAAAGGTTATGGCCCGATGGCTATAGCCTTTTTGCTAATTTAAAAGAGTTGCCGGTAATAAGAGAGCTTTTTGTGAAAAAATATTCTCTTCCGCTGGAAAATCTGGGCAGAGCGAGAAAGATAGTAATTGCGGACGGCTCAGGATCAAGTGCTGTATTTTACAATGGGGACAGGGCATATAATGCGGTATATTCTGATATTGATGACCTTATAACGGGCTTTCTCAATGGGGAAATTGAGGTAAAAGCGAAAATGCCTCTTTCGGAAGAAAATTTAAGAACTTTGCTTAATGAACAGATAATGTACGCTTATGTAAACTATTCTGTTGCAATGCCCCCGTCCTTTTACGGACAGCTTATGGGAGTGGCAGAGTCCTCTGCTTTAACAGAAATCAAGGCAGTTAAAGACTTTTTCATTTTGCCCACCGGTCAAGAAAGCCTTGAGCTTTTGGTTTTGGACAGCGAAGATGAAAAGGTTATGCGTTATGAGCTTGCTTATGATAAAACCGCGGGATTGATAAGCCTCTTTACAGAATACGCTTCTGGTGTAAATGCTGAAAACACCTGCGTTATGGCTCTCCAGATGAATCTTGACGTAGTTTCTCCCGATGATGCGGTAAAAATGAAAACGGTCCTTGATTCTTTCCTGGTGCTGGACTCGGCGTCTACTGCCGACTCTGAAAAGGAAGAAATAAAAAGTATTAATCCTATTGCGGGAGGGGTTCCCGAGGAATTGATTCAGCACTTTTCTCATAATCCCAACTCTATTTACAGATATACGGACAGTGAAGGTACGGTTGTTTATCTGGAAAATAACTCAACACTTAAAATTTACAAAAACGGAATAGTTGAATACGAGGCGGTAAATCCCTCCTATGGTATTGACCTTGCAAGTGAGGGCTCCCTTTACGAATCTCTTAACAGTGCAATACGTTTTACGGGTGATATTTATTCTGCGGTCTTGGGCAACGAATTCACAATGAGCGTTGCAAGTGATATTTTGTTTGCAGATGATGATACTATGGAGTTTTTATTCGACTATCATCACAAGGGAACGCAAGTGGTGGTTGACGTGGATTTAGGCGACGAGAAGATGTTGCACGGGGCAGAGGTTACCGTTACAGACGGAAGAATAGTTAAATTCAGAATGCTTTTAAGAGATTATAAGGAAACGGGCAGAAAGAAAGATATCTTGAATATATACGGAGCTATTGATATGGTGGCGGATTTTTATGCCGATGCCGAATCTCCTGTTGAGATAGAAGATATGTTCCTTGCCTATAAAGAGGACGGAAAAGAACAAAATCTTGCTCCCTGCTGGGTAGGCTATGCCGAAAACAGCAGAATAGTGCTTGACTAAGGGGGGACGGATTGTGAATTGGTCGAAAGTTAAAACGGCGCTCATTATAATGTTTTCTCTGATAAATGTTTTTCTGATTATCTGGAACATGACCTTAAGGCATGAAAGCCGGGTTGTAAATGTAACGGCAATAGAGTATGCAGAAAGCATACTTGCGGAAAGAGGGATTTCAGTCCCCGGCGGAATGATTGAGGAAGAAATACCTGATATTCGCCCGGTTATGGTTAAAAATGTAATGGCTGACGAGGCGGAGTTTCTTGGTGCGATTTTAGGAAATAAATATGAAAAGAGAGAAAATGTTTTCAGTAACGGCATCCGTAGCGTAAAGCTTATGGGAAATGCCTTTGAAATAGAGGAAAATACCTCTGTAAGTGGTGCTGAAGAAGCAAAAAAGTGGTTGACATCAATGGGATTTGAGCTTAACGATACCATAAAAACCGAAGAAAAGGGAAAGGTTTTTATTGCAGGAGTTTACAAAGGAAGAGAAATTTTCGGAAGTAAAATTACCGTTGAAACCTTAGGCGAAACGGTAAAAGCCCATGGAAGCTTTTTCTACGTTGTGGAAAATTCGGAAAAAGACGGAGAGATACGCCATATAACATCGGTTCTCCCCAAGCTTATACAGGAGGGGATTTCGGATTGCAGTGTGGCATCCATAAAGACAGGATACATGGTAATTACGGAAGGTGAAAGATTTACGGAATCGGGAGCAAATCCTGCATACAGAATTCTGCTTTCTGACGGAAGAGAAATTTTTTACAGTGCCACAAAATAAAGACCATGTTTCTATTTACAACATAAAGTAATTGTGGTATTATATTAACGTATTTGCTTAAGCCGAAGTGGTTTGACTCCCTCGGCTTTTGATATGTGCCCGTAGCTCAGTTGGATAGAGCAATGGCCTCCGACGCCATGTGCCGTGCGTTCGAATCGCATCGGGCATACCATGAAAAAAGACCACCCGAAGGGCAGGTCTTTTTTTCGTGGTATGCCCGATATTGAAGCGATTCGAACTTGTCGTAGGAAAAAATTGTCCGCAGGACATTTTTTCCGAAGGTTTTTCTTTGCGAAGCAATGAAAAACTCGAATCGCATCGGGCACAAAAAGCACCGGATAAGATAGAGCGATAAGTGAGCCGTCGTAGGAAAAAATTGTCCGAAGGACATTTTTTCCGAAGGTTTTTCTTTGCGGAGCAATGAAAAACTCGAATCGCATCGGGCACAAAAAGCACCGGATAAGATAGAGCGATAAGTGAGCTGTCGTAGAAAAAATTGTCCGCAGGACATTTTTTCCGAAGGTTTTTCTTTGCGAAGCAATGAAAAACTCGAATCGCATCGGGCACAAAAAGCACTATATAAGTCTCGCCGGGAAGAGGACTTCAATTTGATAAAATAAATGTCGACGAACTTACCTTATCGAACGCCCGAATCCCATAAGCTGTAGGGGACATTCACGAATGTCCCGCCGGATTTTTCAAAAAGTGCGTGAATGTATTTTTAAAACAAAAAACCGACAGAATCCACGTCTGTCGGCTTGATGCCTTATTCTTTTTTGTCAGTCGATTCGGTCATCCGATATAACTCCTCGCTCTTTGAAGAGAAGGGTTATACACCATATACCGGCAAGACCTACGAGGGAATAGATAATTCTGCTCAAAAGGGCTGCCTGACCGCCGAAAAGTGTGGCAACAAGGTCAAGTCCGAATAACCCTATTGAACCCCAGTTTACGGCTCCGACAATAACCAGCACCAATGCAACTATATCTGCTATCATCATATAAATCACTCCTTACAGAGTTAAGTATATCCCGTAGCGGATAATTTATGCATCATACATTGAAAATAATTTGAGCAACTTTGAAGTATATTAATAATGATAAAGAGTCAACGATTGTGGTGATAAAGGGAGATGCCATAATTGCGGGATCAAAACCTAATTTTTTAGCTCCCACAGGAAGAAGACAACCGATTGACTTTGCGAAAATAACTGTGATTAAAAGGCTTATGCTGACGGTGAGTGCCATGTTGATAACAAGGTTAATTTCTCCGCCGTCAAAATAATATTTAGCAATTAAAATTCTTATAAAATTAACAACGGCAAGGCTTATGCCGCAAAGAAGAGAAATTCTTATTTCCTTAAACCATGCCTTTAGCACATCAAGCCCATGAAGCTCGCCCAGAGCAAGACAACGTATAACAAGAATTGAAGTCTGTGAGCCGCAATTACCGCCGGTGTTCATCAGCATGGGAATGAATGCAATCAAAAATCCCAGTGATGCCAGTTTTTGCTCAAACGAATCTATAATGGCACCGGTGATTGTGGCAGACAGCATAAGAATCATAAGCCAGGGGATTCTGTTGGTAAAGTGACGGAAAACTCCCGTTTTAAGATAGGAATCGTCAGAGGGGGTAACCGCCGCCATAATTTCGAAGTCTTCGGTGGTTTCTTCTTCGATAACGGTAACAGCATCGTCAACGGTTATGATACCCACAAGACGTGTTTCCGTGTCAACCACGGGCATAGCAAGTAAACCGTATTTTGTAAACATTGCGGCAACTTCTTCTTTATCGTCTCCCGTCTGACAGAAAACA
Organism: Clostridia bacterium; assembly: GCA_045644565.1. Taxonomy (GTDB): domain Bacteria; phylum Bacillota; class Clostridia; order CAKSNL01; family HGM11501; genus HGM11501. The sequence continues at coordinate 19,200 of JAZRHF010000021.1, forward strand.
ACACGGGTATCCATTATATCTCCGATTAAAGTGTCCTCATCTGCGAGAATAATATCTTTAAGAGACAAGGTACCTGCCAGAACTCGGTCTTTTTCCGTAACATAGAAGGTGGAAATATCTTCCACGGAGTCTCCGAATCTTCTGATGTGGACAATGGCACCCTTTACGGTCATTTCCTTTTTCAAATCAATGAATTCGGGGTTCATAAGGCTTCCTGCCGAATCGTCTCCGTATCGTAGCAACTGGTTTATGGAAGCTCTTGTATCCCGGGGTGCGTGTTTTAATATTCTGCTTACCACGTTGGCAGGCATTTCTTCAAGCAAATCCAAAGTATCGTCCACGAAAAGCTCTGTCAGAATGTGGTGAAGCTCCCTGTCTGTGATGGCAGAGATAACGCTCTCCTGAAGGTCCGAATCCATGGAGGCAAAAACCTCCGCCGCCGGCTCCTTGGGTATGATGCGGAAAATTTTAACCGCATCCTCTTCTTTTAATTCACTTAATATTTCTGCAATATCAACCTCGTTGAAATCCTCAAGAATAGCCTTGATTTCGGATATTTTTCTTTCGGCAAGAAGCTCGGATAAGGTTTCAACAATTGCCTTTTCAAACATAAAAAAACCGCCTTTCCGCACGGGCGAAAAAGCGTAACAAAAGGATGACAGCCCTAATGTCTGCCGTTTTCGGACGCTTTGGTACCCTGCGATATTTTAAGTAAAATGCATAATCGACTACTGTCCGCGTCCATGAAAACACCTCCGTTTTTTAATAAATTTATTATAGCACTTAAAAAAAGATTAGTCAATAGCTATATTTTATACAAAAAAGCAGGAAAATATGCTGGTTTTACTTGACTAAAAGCCTGTTTTAATATAAAATAATATAGATATAGTATAATAAGCCGAGAAATATCTGATTGCTCAATCCTGAAGGAGTCAGACATCCTCCCGGCTTGCAAAAAGGAGTGCTTCGAGTGTTCGCAGATAAAGCGGAAATTTTAATAAAAGCAGGTAACGGCGGAAACGGACTTGTGTCCTTCAGACGTGAAATGTATGTGCCTGCAGGCGGACCTGACGGCGGTGACGGCGGTAAAGGCGGCGACATTGTTTTTGTAATTGATCCGGAGGTAAATACTCTTGCGGATTTTAAGTTTAAGAGAAAATACTTTGCCGAAAACGGAGAAGACGGAAGGGCTAAAAAATGCTTCGGAAAAAGCGGTGCCGACCTTGAAATCGGAGTGCCCGAAGGAACCTTGATCCGTGACAAGGAAACAGGCAAGGTTTTGGCCGATATGACGGGAGAAAATAAAAGAGTGGTTGTTGCAAAGGGCGGAAACGGCGGTTTCGGAAATCAGCATTTTGCAACTCCTGTACGTCAGGCTCCCCAGTTTGCAAAAAGCGGTATCAAAACCCGTGAGCAGACCGTAACTTTAGAGCTTAAGATGATTGCGGATGTTGGTCTTGTAGGATTCCCCAATGTGGGAAAGAGCACCATTTTATCCTGTGTTACAAAGGCGCAGCCCAAAATTGCAAACTACCATTTCACAACACTTCAGCCTAATTTGGGCGTGGTATTTATGGGCGAGGGAAGAAGCTTTGTACTTGCAGATATTCCCGGTATCATTGAAGGCGCATCCGAAGGTCTGGGCCTCGGTCATGATTTCCTTCGTCACATTGAAAGAACGAGAATTATAATTCACGTTGTTGACGTTTCGGGAAGCGAAGGCAGAAACCCCATCCAGGATTTTGAAAAGATAAACGAAGAGCTTTCGGCTTACAACGAAAATCTTGCAAATCTTCCCCAGGTTGTGGCGGCAAATAAGTCGGATATCGTATATGATGAGGAAATGAAGGAAGCGTTTTTATCCTACTTAAAGGAGAGAGACATTCCCTGCTTCTTAATTTCGGCGGCAACGCATCAGGGCTTAAGTCCCCTGCTTAACTATGTGGAAACCCGTCTTAAGGATCTTCCTCCCGTACCGATATTTGAAAGCGAAATCGCATACGACCTTGAAGAGGAATTTTCCGATGAGTTTGAAGTTACGTTTGAAGGCGGAGTATATTATGTTGACGGTCCCTTTGTTGAAAGACTTGTGGGAAGCGTAAACTTTGAAAATGATGAATCCATCGCATATTTCCAGAGAACTCTCCGTAAGCGTGGAATCATTGATGCATTGGTTGAAAAAGGATGCCGTGAAGGCGACACGGTTTGTGTAATTGATATTGAATTTGAATATAAGGACTGATTATTTTGTTAACAAGTAAGGAAAGAGCCTATTTAAGAGGCGAAGCAAATAAAATTCCCGCAATTTATCAGATTGGTAAGGGTGGTATTACAGATTCTCTTTGTAAGAGCTTGTCTGAAGCCTTAGAGGCAAACGAGCTTATAAAGGTTAAAATATTGGAAAACGCCGATCTTCCCACCAAAAGTGCGGCGGTAACGGTGGCGGCGGCAACTGCTTCCAACATCGTTCAGTGCATAGGAAGAGTTTTTGTGCTTTTCCGTCCCCACAGAGAAAAGGATAAGAGGAAATATTTAAAATGAGCCGTATTGCCCTTTTCGGCGGAAGCTTTGACCCTATTCATAATGCCCATATAGAAATTGCAAAAAGGGCACTTACCGGGATGGACTTTGATGAGATAATTTTCATCCCGTCGGGAGTAAGTCCTCATAAGGATTCCCTGGTAACATCGGGGATTCATCGCTACAATATGGTTAAGGCGGCAATTTCTGAGGAAGAAAGGTTTTCCGTATCGGATTTTGAAATAAAAAAGGAAACAAAGTGCTACAGCTTTGAAACTCTGGAGGAATTTAAGAAAAGGTACCCTGAGGATGAGCTTTATTTCATCATGGGTGATGATCAGTATGAAAAATTTACCACCTGGTATAAGTGGGAAGAGCTTCTTACTATGTGTAAATTCCTTGTTTTCACCAGAGGCGGAAGCAAAATTGAGCCTCCCTTTGCGGAAATGAAAATTCCTCCCATAGAAATTTCATCAAGCGACATAAGGGAAAGACTTAAATACGGACTTTGTGCGGCAAGCTTTGTTCCTGAAAGCGTACTTTCCTACATTAAGGAAAAGGGGCTCTACCGTGAGGATGAAAGAATTACAAAAATAAAGGAAAAGCTGAAAGGTGCATTGAAAGAGTCACGATACAGCCATACTTTAGGGGTGGTTGAAACCGCACTTTCCCTTGCGAAGCACTACGGCGTTTCCGTTGACAAGGCGGTTTTTGCTGCCTACCTTCATGATTCGGCTAAAAATCTTTCTGATGATGAGCTTTTTGCCTCAGCAGAAAAATATGACATAAAGCTTTCCGACGAAGATAAAAAGGTGGTTCCGATACTTCACTCATATGTGGGCAAATTCGTTGCGATGGAAGAATACGGCATAAAGGATGAAGAGGTGCTTGACGCCATATACTATCATACAACGGGCAAGGAAAATATGAGCCTTCTTTGTAAAATTATTTTCATTGCGGATATGACAGAGCCGGGAAGAAAGGATTTTGCCGGACTGTCCGAGATAAGAGCCCTGATGTATGAAGATATAGATAAGGCTTTACTTAAGGCTTTTGATTCGACAATCCGCTATAATATAGAAAAGGGTGCTCTTTTGCATCTTGGAACCTTAAAGGCGAGAAACTTCATTTTAGCGAAAGGAAAAAATTAATGGAGACCAAAGAAAAAACCGCATTTATAAAAGGCATACTTGAGGACAAAAAGGGAATTGACGTTGAAGCGTTGAACCTTACGGGAATATCCTCTGTTACGGACAGTTTCGTAATTGCATCGGGAACTTCGGTTCCTCATATAAAAGCACTTTCCGATTATGTGGAAGAGGCTATGAGTGAAAAGGGTTTTGACCCTTTGCGTATTGAAGGCTACAACAGCGCCAAGTGGATACTCATTGACTATGGCGATGTTTTGGTTCATATATTCAGCGAGGAAGCAAGAAAGTTCTATTCGCTGGAATGGCTGTGGGCGGACGCTCCTAAAGAAGAAAACTAAAAGTAAAGCAGCATCAGAAAGGATGAATAAATATGTACGATTTTAAATCTATTGACAAAAAGTGGCAGGAATACTGGGACGAGCATGAAAGCTTCGTTGCAAAAACAGGGGAAGACAAGAAAAAGAGCTTCCTTCTTGTTGAATTCCCTTATCCTTCGGGACAGGGTCTTCATGTAGGACATCCCCGTTCTTACACCGCTCTTGACAGCGTTGCAAGAAAGAGAAGACTTGACGGTGAAAATGTTCTTTTCGCCATCGGCTGGGACGCATTTGGTCTTCCTGCGGAAAACTATGCTATTAAAAATCACGTTCATCCCCGTATCGTTACGGAGCAGAACATTAAAAACTTTAAGCGTCAGCTTAAGTCCATCGGTTTCTCCTTCGACTGGACACGCGAAATAAACACCACCGATCCCGAATATTATAAGTGGAGCCAGTGGATATTCCTTAAAATGTTTGAAAAGGGCCTTGCTTACAAAAAAGAAATGCCCATTAACTGGTGTACAAGCTGTAAGTGCGGACTTGCAAACGAAGAAGTTGTAGGCGGTAAGTGCGAACGTTGCGGCGGCGAAGTTATCCAGAAACAGCAGAGCCAGTGGATGCTTAAGATTACAGAATATGCTGAAAGACTTCTTTCCGATCTTGAAGGTCTTGAATACGCTGAAAGAATCAAGGCTCAGCAGATTAACTGGATAGGAAAATCCGAAGGTGCAGAGGTTGACTTTAAGATTGCGGGAACAGATGAAACATTAACTGTTTTCACCACCCGTCCCGACACTCTTTACGGCGCTACATACATGGTAGTATCTCCCGAGCATCCCATGATTGAAAAGTACAAAGAAAGAATTTCAAACTATGATGCAGTTCTTTCATATAAGGAAGAGTCTGCAAGAAAGTCTGAATTTGAAAGAACAGAGCTTGCAAAGGATAAGACAGGTGTTGAACTTACAGGTCTTTGTGCAATAAACCCCGTAAACGGCAAGGAAATTCCCATCTGGACAAGCGACTATGTATTAATGACCTACGGAACAGGTGCTATCATGGCGGTTCCTGCTCATGATACAAGAGACTTTGACTTTGCGAAGAAATTTAATCTTCCCATTATTCAGGTAATCGACGGCGATTTCGACATCGAAAAGGAAGCGTTCACCGATGTTGAAACCGGAACAATGATAAATTCCGATATCCTTACAGGTCTTTCTGTTAAGGAAGCACAGAAGAAGATAATTGACTGGTTAGAATCTGAAGGTCTCGGCAAGAAAAGAGTAAACTTCAAGCTTCGTGACTGGGTATTCTCCCGTCAGAGATATTGGGGTGAGCCTATTCCCATCGTTCATTGTGAATGCTGCGGATATGTTCCCGTTCCCTATGAAAGCCTTCCCTTGACACTTCCCGATATTGAGAAGTTTGAACCCGGTCAGAACGGCGAATCTCCCCTTAATAACTGCACAGAATGGGTTAACACAACCTGTCCCAAGTGCGGAAAAGCCGCTAAGAGAGAGACAGACACCATGCCTCAGTGGGCAGGATCTTCCTGGTACTTCCTTCGTTATACCGATCCTAAGAACAACGATGCTCTTGCGTCTAAGGAAGCACTTTCCTACTGGATGCCCGTTGACTGGTACAACGGCGGTATGGAGCATACTACACTCCACCTTTTATACTCAAGATTCTGGCATAAATTCTTATATGATATCGGCGTAGTTCCCACAAAGGAACCCTATGCTAAGCGTAGCTCTCACGGTATGATTCTGGGCGAAAACGGCGAAAAGATGTCCAAGTCCAGAGGTAACGTAGTAAATCCCGATGAAATGGTTGAAACCTACGGTGCAGACGCTTTCAGAACATACGAGCTCTTTATCGGTGCATTCGATCAGGCAACTCCCTGGTCAACTCAGGGATTATCCGGATGTCACAAGTTCTTGGATCGAGTATGGAACTTAAAGGACATGGTGGCAGACGGCGACGGATACTCAGAAGACCTTGAAAGCAATATGCATAAGACCATAAAGAAGGTTACCGATGACATCGAAAAGATTAAGTTCAACACAGCTATTGCCGCATTGATGGCGCTTGTTAACGACTTCTACAAAAAGGGCAGCGTAACAAGAGGAGAGTATAAGACTTTAATCACTCTTCTTAATCCCTTTGCTCCTCACATTACAGAAGAACTCTGGGAAATGCTCTCATTTGGCGGAGTGCTTTCCGACACATCCTGGCCTAAGTATGACGAAGCAAAGACAGTTGACGGTGAAATTGAGCTTGCCGTTATGATGGGAGGAAAAATAAAGGCAAAAATCATGGTTTCATCCGATGCGACAGAGGATGCCATTAAGGAAATTGCACTTAATGATGCAAAGGTTAAAGAGGCTCTTTCCGGAAAGACCATCGTTAAAATTATCGTTGTTCCCGGAAAGCTTGTAAACATAGTAGCAAAGTAAGCTAAAAGGATAGATTTTAATGAAAACCAATTACGATAGCTTAATGGAAATAAATCCGACACTGGCAAAGCAGTGTATAACGGCAGATGCTTTGGTTAAAACGTTTCCTGAAAAGGCGGCATCTTTATACGGCAAGGCGGTAAACACCTTCCTTGCCGTAATCTGCTGTAACAACGACATTGCTTTTGACAGAACAAAGGATTTAACCCTTGTCAACATGATAGGCACGGCGTATTCCTACGGCGTTATAAGTAAATATGAAAAGGGCGTTCTTGACGATATGCGATATGCCGCATATCTTGCAGATAATCCGGGAATTTCTGTCAAGGCCATAGATACGAAGACACTTATTGAAAAGGTTATAAGCTTTTTCGGAATGGTGATGCGTTACTATCACCTTGAAAATGAGCAGTATTCGGAGGACAACCTGCCAATAGCGGACTGTGATATAATTTCTCTTTCGAAAAGCTTTGAGATGGATACGGCATATGATAAGGTTTATCTGACAAGCGTAAAAGATGGCGGATTTGCCCTTGTTGCACAGTATGTGCTTCATCGCTCAGAGCTTTCTGACGAAGTGTTTTCCTTTATCGAAAGCGGTGAAATGAAAAACAGGTTTAATTTGTGCAAGGCAGTACTTCGCCCTGAAGTTATACCTCATCAGAAGGGGAATAATATTGTCTGCGTGAAAACCAGTATTCCAGAAGGTTATGTAAGCCTGTCTTTTGATGATATTGCAAATCTTTATACGGAGCAGAGACTTAAGCTTATTGTTAATCTTGCGAAGGTTATTTTCGATTTACATAATTCCGAAGCACATTATATTCTCGGCGGATTTGAGCCCTCTGATATGTGGATTTCCTATAAAGGGCTTAAATGTGCGATTTCCGGAATGGAATCAAAAATAAAAATAACGGAAAATACAGAGTCAAGCCTTATGGCGGATGTTAAGAGTTTTGCGTATGTCTGTGCTACTCTCTTTCCCGAATACGAAGAAATTCCTGTTGCCGGGCTTATCATAAAGCACGTTTTAATGGGAAGCGAAAAGGCTTTGATGGACAGAATTTATCCTGTTCTTAAAAAAGAAACAGCCCATCTTCAGATAGAAAGCCATCAGCTTAAGGATATTATTGAAAAGCCTCCCCTTGAGATTTATGAGGATCTTAAAAACGGCCTTCTTGAAATAAGGGAGGAAAAGGCGAAAAAGGCAGAGACTGAAGAAATTGCAGAAAATGAAGATGCAAAAGAGGAAACAAAAGAAAGTATAGACTTTGACGAGATGTACAGCAAAGTTTTCAATGACTGATAACTGAAAGGAGAATGACTATGGAAAGACGTGATAAACATAACTATTATCTTGATATAGCGCAAACCGTTTTGGAGCGAGGTACTTGTCTTCGCAGAAATTACGGTTCCATCATCGTGAAAAACGATGAAATTCTTTCAACAGGTTACACAGGTGCCCCGAGAGGCAGAAAAAATTGCCTTGATATGGGTACTTGCCGTCGAATGATGCTTAACATACCAAGGGGCGAACGCTATGAAATGTGCAGAAGCGTACATTCAGAAGCTAATGCGATAATCAGCGCATCCAGAAAAGAAATGATAGGTGCAACACTTTATCTTGTTGGCGTTGACGCCGAAACAAAAGAGCTTGTTCACGATGCCTGCAGCTGTGCAATGTGTAAGAGAATGATAATAAACTCGGGTATAGAAACGGTAATCATCAGAAATACTGAAACAGAGTACACCGTAACTTCCGTTTCCGACTGGATTGAGAATGACGATTCTTTGGGAGATACTACGGGTTATTAATAAGAGGTTTTTATGATACATGAGGAGATTAAAAAAGGGCTTAATCATTTAATCGAAACGGACAGGGTGTTTCATGCCATTATTTTTTCGGGAACCGAGGGAATTGGCAAAAAAACACTTGCCCGCGACTTTGCTATGGCAATTCATTGCGAAAGTGATAATAAACCTTGCGGAAAATGTCCTTCCTGTATCAAGCATAAAACGGGAAATCACCCGGATTTTCGGGAGATTCATCCCGAAAAAGGAAAAAAGATAATAGGCGTTGATGTTGTAAGAGAGGCTTTTGAAGATTTATATATAAAGCCGTTAATCTCCGATAAAAAGATAATTTTTATTCCCGAGGCTGACCTTCTGGAGGCTCCGGGACAAAACGCAATGCTTAAAAACTTTGAAGAACCGCCGTCCTACGGCGTTGTGATTCTGGCTGTTAAAAATTTATCCTCTCTTCTTTCCACCATAAAGTCAAGAGCGGTGATTTATGAACTGAATCCCGTTAAAAAGGGAGAAATAGAGGAAATATTAAAGGAAAATTACCCCGAAAAGGCAAATGAAGCTTCCTTCCTTGCAAGTTTTTCCGGCGGAATAATTGGAAAAGCAGTTACACTTTGCGAAAGCGAGGAGTTTGCCGCTTTAAGAAAAGAAGTGACAGACCTTCTTTCTGAATTTCCGAAAAGCAGATTTGCCGCACTTCGCCTTGCCGATTATTTTAAGGAAAGGGAAGACAAAGAAGGGGCGCTTACGGACATTGCCTTAAGCTTTTTAAGGGATTTGTCGGTATTTAAAGAGGGGTCGGAAGATTTTATAAATTCCGATATACGGGAAAAAATAGTTACGGCAGGAAAAAGCGTAAGTAAAAAAGGTGCTTTTGATGCCCTGCTCCTTTTTTCCGAAGCAAAAGGCAAAAAAGCAAAAACTGCAATTTATGATTTATGGATAACCAATCTTTTTATAGAAATGTGGGAGGTACTCAATGGTTAAAGTAGTTGGTATAAGATTTAAGCCGGTAGGAAAAATATATTTCTTTGATCCTGCAGGAATCGAATTTGAAGAAGGCGAATCTGCCGTAGTTGATACTGCAAGGGGAGTGGAATGTGGCTATGTGGCACAAAAAAACCATGAGGTTATGCCCTGTCAGGTAGTTGAGCCATTACGAAAGGTTATAAGAAAGGCAACGGAGGAAGACCTTAAGAAGGTTGAATCAAACCGTCGCCGTGAGGAAGAGGCTTATAAAATCTGTGTGCAGAAAATTGCCGAACACAAGCTTGACATGAATCTGGTCGATGTGGAGTGTGCTTTTGACGGAAGCAATCTTTTATTCTACTTCACCGCAGACGGAAGAGTTGACTTCCGTGAGCTTGTAAAAGACCTTGCCGGAGTGTTCCGTACAAGAATTGAGCTTCGTCAGATTGGCGTAAGAGACGAGGCTAAGATGGTTGGCGGTATCGGTATCTGCGGAAGAACTCTTTGTTGCCACGGCTATCTTGATTCTTTTGTTCCCGTGTCAATTAAAATGGCAAAGGAACAGGGACTTTCCTTAAATCCCACAAAAATTTCAGGCTCCTGCGGAAGACTTATGTGCTGTCTTAAGTACGAGCAGGAAGCTTATGAGGATTTGACAAAATCCATGCCCAAGGTTGGTGCTTTGGTTGAAATCCCCGGAGGTATTAAGGGTACGGTTGAAAAAATCGCTCTTCTTCGTCGTATTGTAACTGTAAGAATTGACGGAAACAACACCTCGGACCTTAAGGACTTTTCCGCTGACGATATTAAAATCTTAAGGAACGGAAAGGCACGTCACGATGCGGACGAGGACATAAACGAAGCGGAACTTAAAGGACTTGAATAAAAGCATAAAAAGGAAGCAATCAATTGATTGCTTCCTTTTTAATATCTCATAAAGTTTCCTTCCTTTTGAGATTATTTGGAAATTGCTTCCTTTATCATATCGTCCATCTTATCACGGATTGCCTGCATCAATTCGGTAGTATCTGCACATTCTTCAAAGGTTAAGGTTTTTCCGTAAATCTTTTCAATTTCAGCAACAACCTTGTCTTTTCCGTAGAAGGATTCGCAAAGCTTC
>JAZRHF010000022.1:0-19782 GCA_045644565.1 Clostridia bacterium
GTTCGTGTCTGCATAAAGGAAAGCGGCAAGGACATTGTTTTGGGTGCCGAGGTATATGGGGCGATGATTGAACTTGAAAAATTCATGTTCGCCAATGTATATGTGGATTCGGAAGCGAAAAAGGAAGAAAGAAAGGTTTTCGGAATCGTAAAAGCACTCTATGAATATTTTATGGAAAATCATGTGCTTCTTAAGGATGAACCGGGATATGATGAGGCTAATCCTGAGATCAGCGTATGCGACTACATATCGGGAATGACGGATGTTTTCTGTGTTTATAAATATAATGAACTTTTCGTTCCCGAATCCTGGCATAAGAGATAATTTTAACTGAAGAAAAAAGGATTTTCGGATAAACTGTCGAAATATAAAAGTATAGGTTGTTCTCACTAAAGAACAATCTGAAAGGATGGTGAACTATGGCTGCACTTTATCCCGAAGAGGTTATACAGGAGGTTTTATCCGCCACGGATATAGTAAACCTTGTGGGAAGCTATGTACATCTTAAACGTGCAGGCCGTGGTTACATGGGGCTTTGTCCCTTCCATAAGGAAAAATCTCCTTCTTTCCACGTTTCCGAGGACAAGCAGCTTTATCACTGCTTCGGTTGCGGAGTGGGAGGAAACGCCATTCATTTTGTTATGGCGGCGGAAAATCTTGATTTTTTGGAGTCTCTTAAATATCTCGCAGACAATTCGGGAATAATATTACCCGAGCCTAACGAGGTGACAAGAGACAAAGAACGCCACGACATGAAAAAGAAAATGTACGAGGCAAATTTAGAGGTTGCTAAATTTTACAGGGATATGCTTGCATCGGAAAAAGGTGCCGGTGCAAGGGAATATCTTAAAAAAAGGCAGCTTTCCGATACAACGGTTGCCCGTTTCGGTATGGGCTATGCACCTGACGGAGGAGCGCTTTTAAGCTTTGCGGAGAAAAATAATATCGGAAAAGACGTGCTACTTAATTTAGGTCTTATAATGAGAACTGAGAAGGGAAACTATATTGAAAGATTCCGTAACCGTTTAATGGTGCCTATAATTGATATAAGAAAAAACATAATCGGATTTGGAGGAAGAGCCTTATCTCCTGAGGAAAAGGCTAAGTATATGAACTCCCCCGAAAGCCCGGTGTTTTATAAAGGGAGAGAGCTTTTCGCTCTTAATTATGCGAAAAATTCCCCCGATAAGAGAATTATTCTCTGCGAAGGTTATATGGACGTAATAAGTCTGCATCAGGCAGGCTATACGGGAGCTGTGGCATCCATGGGAACAGCTCTGACAAGTGACCAGGCAAGAACAATCAAGAAATATTCTTCAGAGGTTTACCTCTGTTACGATTCGGACGGTCCCGGACAGAAGGCAACTGAGGCAGCTATAGAAATATTTATGCCTCTTGATATCAAGGTGAAAATATTAAGTCTGCCGGAGGGTAAGGACCCTGATGAATTCATAAAACTTCGGGGCAAAGAAGCCTTCGAAGGAGTTTTAAGAAATGCCAAGGTTGTAACCGATTACAGAATTTCCAAGCTTAAGGAAAAATTCGACATTAAAGATGTGGAGCAGAAGGTGGAATTTACCAAATCGGCGGCGGAGGTGCTTCTTAAAATCAGAAACACCATCGAGCAGGAGGCATATATCAAAAAGGTTTCCGACGAAACGGGAATTTCGGAAGATTCCATAAAGGCTGAAATTATGAAAAAGGATGCTTCCTTTAAGAAAAGAGAAGAAAAGAAAATCTTCGCCCGTCCTGTCCTTGAAAGAAAAGCTCCCGAGGGAGAAGTTGTTTCGGGTAAAAGCTATGAGGCTGAAAAAATACTTTTAAGCCTTATTGCAAGGGATAAAAGGGTTTATGAAAAGTTTGCTCCGGAAATGAAAACGGAGGATTATACAACAGAAGCATTAAGGGGTCTGGCATCTTTAATATATGAAGAAATTGCAAAAGGCAAAAGCCCTGAAGCTTCGGTTATAATTGCATCATTACCTCCTGAATTTTCAGGGGAAGCATCGGCAGTATTTTCCGATGATGACTACGGAGATAACTTAAAGGCGGCGTTTGATGCATTTAATACCATTGAGGATGAAAGATTCAACATTTTAAGCAAGAAATATATTGAAGAAAAAAATATAGCAAAGCTTAACGAACTTATAAAGAAAAAGGCTGAAAAGAAACGGAAAGAGGGTATGTGATATGGCAGAAAATATCATGTCCGCGAGAAAAATCGCAATTAAGGAATTGGTGGAAAAGGGAAAGAAAAAGGGACTTTTGTCATATAAGGAAATTGCAGATGCTCTTGCAGAATTCGAACTTGAAGAAGAGCAGATGGAGAAGGTTTATGACTCCCTTGACAGAGAAGGCATTGAAGTTGTAGGGGATCTTGATAAGGAACTTGAACAGATTGAGCCCGTTCAGGTTGAAGAAGAAATCGACATGAATCTTCCCGACGGTACAAATGTGGACGACCATGTAAGAATGTACTTAAAGGAAATAGGTAAGGTGCCTCTTTTAACTGCAGACGAAGAATATGAACTTGCAAGAAAGATGTCAGAGGGTGACGAGGATGCAAAGCAGAAGCTTATCGAAACAAACCTTCGTCTTGTTGTAAGTATTGCAAAGAAATATGTGGGAAGAGGACTTTTGTTCCTTGACCTTATTCAGGAAGGAAACCTCGGTCTTATAAAGGCAGTTGAAAAGTTTGACTATGCCAAGGGCTATAAGTTTTCTACCTACTCCACATGGTGGATTCGTCAGTCCATAACACGTGCTATTGCCGACCAGGCAAGAACAATACGTGTTCCCGTTCATATGGTTGAAACAATCAACAAGCTTATAAGAGTTTCCCGTCAGCTTCTTCAGGAATACGGCAGAGATGCAACTCCCGAAGAAATTGCAAAGGAAATGAATATGTCCCTCGACAAGGTACGCGAAATTATGAAGATTGCACAGGAGCCTGTGTCGCTCGAAATGCCCATCGGTGAAGAAGAAGATACCCGCCTTGGCGAATTTATTCCCGACGAGGATGCTCCTGCACCCAGCGAAGCTGCATCGTTTATGCTCCTTAAGGAACAGCTTGTGGACGTTCTTGATACACTTACCCCCAGAGAAGAGCGAGTTTTAAGACTCCGTTTCGGTTTGGATGACGGCAGAAGCCGCACCCTTGAAGAAGTTGGTAAGGTATTCAACGTAACAAGAGAACGTATCCGTCAGATTGAGGCAAAGGCACTTCGTAAGCTCCGCCACCCCTCAAGAAGCAGAAAGTTAAAGGATTTCTTAGCATAAAATAAAATTTTATGCTAAGAAATCCCTGTATATAACATTTTTATATGAATTTTTGTAGGGGCTGATGCCCTCATCAGCCCGGAATCCGGGCCGATGCAGGTATCAACCCCTACAATTTTTGCTATATAGGAGAATTATGAATATACATTTCACAGAAAGAATGAAAGCGATAGCATCACTTTTTCCGAAATCGGAAACGGCGGCAGATATCGGAGCTGACCACGGGCTTTTGTCAATTTATCTTGCAAGGGAAGGCGTGGCAGATTTGGTTTACGCCTGCGATATAAATGAAGCACCCCTTCGTAAAGCAAAAGAAAATATAGAAAAGTTTTCTCTTACAGGTAAGGTTATACCCGTCCTTACGGACGGCCTTGCCTATGCAGGCGATAAGGCGGAAACCGTAATTATTGCAGGGCTCGGCGGTGATGTTATATCCTACATACTTAAAAAGGACGATATATCAAAAATTAAGTGCTTCATCCTTCAGCCTATGAGTAAGGCGGAGGTTTTAAGAGAAACTTTGGGTGAAGTAAACTTGAAAATCGAAGACGAAATATTGGTTTCCGATATGGGAAGAGTTTACTGCGTTATAAAGGCGGTGCCGGGAAAAGAAAAATATTCACCTCTTGAGCTTTTGGCAGGACCAGTGGCATTAAAGAAAAAAGGTGAGCATTTTTCAGAATATGCCACACGGCTCATCCGCTATGAAGAAAGCCGAGCAAAGGGTGAAAACGGAGAAATACATAAAGAGATAGCAGAAGAACTGAAAAAGATGCTATGAAAAAAGGAAGCGTGATTTTATCACGCTTCCTTTTTATGTCCCATTGCATAACCTGCAAAACCGTCAAGCACATACTGTCCCGATTTTCTGATAACCATTGAAAGGTCATCACCCTTAAAGCAAAGGTGAATTACAATCTGACCGAAGTAGTTGTCAATTATCTGTGCCTTAATGGAAAACTTGTTTTCCTCTGTCCAGGCACCTGATGCATAGGTTGTAAAGGCACCTTCAGCATTTTTGCCCATACAGGATTTATCAGTCCTCATTCCAAGTGAAAATTCGGTTTTGATATTTTCGCCGATACCGAAGGAAAGAGTGTGTTCCTTTTCGTTTTTAGTGAAAGCGAAAATTCCCTTGTCGCCATTTAAGGTTAAAGTTACATCTGAAATTTTCAAGGTGTTATCGGAAAGTGCATATTTAACTCCGGATACATCAGCTGCTTTGGAAGATGTATCAGCACCTTCCTGAATGAAAATTTTACGGCTTTCAAGATAGTCTGAAAGTTCTTTTAAGGCTTTTTCGTTTTCAACTATCGGCTCATTTTTTATAGAATCAATTAATCTTAATACTTCGTGGAAAATAAGCGCCCTTGAAACACTTGATGCCTGATTGTCGGAAGTTATAACGAAGATGAAATCCTTATCAATGTCGCAAATTGCAAGCTGGTCGCCCATACCTATAAGAGAAAAACCGCTTTCGTGAGTTTTCCATATAAGATAGCCGTAGCCCGAATTGTTGAAAAGTGAAATGTCGCCCATTAAGTCGTTGTCAGACTGCTTTTTAACTGCTTCCTCCATAAAGGTACGGTCAATTATCTGCCTGCCGTTAAATTCCCCTTTGTTAAGAATAAATCGTGCAAAGATAAGTAAATCACGGGCGGTGCAGACAATACCCGAATCACCCACAGTGTGACCGCCGGGCTCATAAAGGGTGTAGCTTTCCTTTGAAAAGCCCATTTCAAGTAGGAAGGAATCCTTTAAGTAGCCAAGAAAGGTTTTTCCCGTAAGGCGTTCAACAATGTTACCGAGAAGGGCAGAGCCCATGGAGTCATAGGCAAATAAGGTTCCGGGAAGCTGACCTGTAGGGTTTTCGTAATAAGCCTTGGATCGGTCATCGGTAAGTCCCCACCAGGGAGAAAAACGGTTTACGTTGCTTCGCATAGTAAGCATTTCCCTTATGGTTACGCTTTTGAAGTGTTCGTCCTTGCCCTCTGTATATTCGGGAAGGTGAGAGGAAATGGTATCATCCAAAGAGAGCAAGCCTTCGGTGTATGCAAGTCCTATTGCCATTGCCACAAAGCTTTTGGAAACAGAATACATTCTGTGCTGAAAATCCTTTTCTATGGGTTTGTAATAGCCTTCTGCAACAATGGAGTTCCCTTTTGCCATAATAACAGCGTGGGTTGACATTTTATATGAGTCAAGAACCTTTATTAAATTTAATATGTTTTCCGACTTTATCCCGGAGCTTTCGGGAGTTGCTTTGCTAAAAAACTTCATTTTATCACCTTCTTAAGAATAACGGGGCCTAAAAGACCGCCACGCGGAGCCTTTAGTTCCGCCTTTTTCATATTTGCGTGATAGGGACCTACATTTGCGATTGGTGTAAGGTCAAAGTATGGTGCATTTCTTGTCACATTTGCGGCTGTATTGGCAACTACAATTTTTAAGCTTTCGCCGCCCTTTAAACTGCCGATATTTACTTCATAGGGAGGCATAACCGCTTCTGCTCTTCTTTCACCGTTTACATAAATTTTTGCAATATGGCGAACATCGCCGAGAGAAATTATATATTCTCCTTCGGAAAGAGTGGGAAGGGTTATTTCATAGGTTACTTCGCCGGAGAAATCCTCATCCCACTCGTAAAAGCCTTTTTTAATTTCGCCTGATGTGAAATATTCGTTATAGGGACCTTTGGTGTCATCAATCAGATAACGTCTTGAAATAAAGGAATTAAAGTCCTTAAGCTCCAAAACATTTTCTGTTACGGGAATTTTGTTAAGAGGGCAGATACCGTCTGAAAGATAAAGCATAATGGCTTCGCCTCTTAATAATGTGGGGTTGATTTTTATGAACCCATCTTCCTTTATAAAGGCAATTTCATAAAGCTCACCTGAATTAAGGTCAAGTAAGGCAGGTGTTTTATCGCTTTTTATTTTTATGGATTCACTAACCGTAACACCGTCTGTATTGGTGATGAAATAAGCCTCGTTTCCGTCCTCGAATAAAAGATGGCGGATAAGGGTTTTGGCATTTTCTCTCATCGCAACGGGAGCAAATTCGGATTTTACCAAAGAAAGCTTTTTTATAACTTCTTCAGGCTCAAACTCGCCCTTCGGAATAAAAACATTATCGTATGTAACGAATTCGCTCGCTAAAGAACCGTTTACAACCTTTGCGTTTTCCACAAATTCTTCATCAATAAGGTCAAATGTGATGCCTTTTGCCATTAAAAGATGCCCCATATCCTCAAAAGATTTTTTTGCTTCTTCGTAAATAGTTCCGCCTGCCGAAACAGAGCGCTGGGGATAGTAAAGGGCGGTTTTTACATCAGCTTTTGAATTCTGTAGGATATAGGAAAGGCGGGCGGTGTAGCTGTTTATTTCGCCCAGACAATCCATTGAAGGATTTTCGCCGATAAAGTTCGGTCTGTACTGAAGGCTCATGGCATTTTTCCTGTCGTATGAAATCACCATAAAGTTAAAAAGGGAAATGCCGAAAGATGCCTGATAGTTTACCACATATCTCATTTCGTCATTGGTCACATGAGCGCCGTAAACCGCAAAGCTCTCGCTTAAAGCTACATTATGTCCCTGCTGTCTTGCGGCACTCGATGCAAGAGCGGGAAAGAATTCATAACCCTCAAAGCAGCTTTTGCCTTCATCGTTGGGGTAAGTAATCTGACTCCAGATTACATCAACACCCGGAACATCGTACGTACGGAGAAGCTTTAAGGAGTTTCCGTGGCGAAGGGCGGTAAGCTCGGTTCTGTTGTCACCGCCAAGGTGACCTGCCGATTTCATATTGTTAGCATTAAGCCACTTTTTCATCGGATAAAAGTAGTTATCGTGCATAAGCTTTCCGCAAAGCATCATATAGTCGCTTCGTGCCTTCATTGCCTCGTTGCTTTCGGGTCTTATACCTGAGGCAAGAGATGTTAAAATATAAGGTAATATATCATAGCCGTATTCATCATAAAATATCTTGTCGAAATCCTTGGTCCAGTCGCCCATATCGGCTTCGTCGTCAAACATAATGTCAACATCGCATCCGAAAGCATCGCCAAAACGTGCTTTGAGTTTTTCGTGGGTAAGTTTTAAGAAAAGCTCTACATTTTCATATCTTGCATTATCGGTTCTCATTGAGGTAACGGGAGAATCGGAAGGGACAACAAAGCACTCGGTTATTTCTTTGTCCTCGGGAAAGGTGGTTCCTTCGGGAATAAACTTATCTCCGATAAATCCCGAAAGGGCATCTTCGCTTTTTTTATAAGGGGTATCTTTGGGGAGGATAAGGGGCTTTTTTCTTATCTCAAGTCTTGCAAGGTCAGGTCTCTCTTTTCTTATCTGACCGCACACCATACCGGAGGGAAAGCCCCCTTCGTTGTAAAGCCAGGTGTGCATTCCCTTTTCCTTTGCATAGCTATAGGCAAAATATACTCTGTCTAAATATTCTTCTGACATATATTCCGGGGATAAAAATGTTCTCCTGAGTAAGGGGCGGAATTCTTCAGGCTCGCCCAAAACATAGAATGCACGGATTCCCGCTTCAAACATTTCGTCAATCTGTCTTTTGGTTTCCTCATCGGTAACGGTAGTATTCCAAAGCCATGTATATGCAGGATAATAAGTTGCAGGAATGTTTTTAAAATCCATTAAAATCACCCTTTCAAAATAAGCCGAGGGGAATTATCCTCTCGGCTTATTATACTATGAATATTTTGTTTTAGCAATAATATTATTCAGCTTTGTCCCAGGGTAAAACTTCCCAGTCTGCGGGAGAATCACCAAGGTCAATTACTTCCATAGGCTGTCCGCCGGCAAGAGCTGATTCGTGAGCTATAAGACCGGGGATGTTCCAACGTGCATCTTCCCAGATATTTGTGGGAGAAAGCTTGCCTGTCCAGTAAGCACGGCAGAAGTCATCGATTAAGAAATGATGAGTTCCGTTATGTCCGTTTCTGATGCCTTCGTATTCCTTGGGAAGACGCTCTGTGGGCTGAATGGGGGATGTGTTGTAGAAGCCCCAGCACTGAGCGATTTTTGCAACAGCCTCTTCGTAGTTTTCATTGATTGCATTGTAAAGCTCTTCGGGCTGAATTTCCTTTGTTACATCCTTTGCAATAACTGCATTGGGGTTTTCCTCTCCGCCCTGCCAGTGAGTAAATGTAGCTCTTGCAAATGAGAAGTCATAGCAGCCTTCACTTCCGTAGAACTGTGAAATAAAGGTTTCGGGACCGTGCCAAGCTACGCATCTGTTTTCGTTTACTCTTATGATACCGCCGTTTGAAAGCTCAATTAACATACTTTCGTTGGAGAAGGGATTGTTGTAAAGGTTCTGTCCCTCGGTTCCGTAAATGTCGGTTCTTTCGCTGTTTGCAAAGCCCATAGCTGTAACCTTTTTCGCATAAACGCCGGGCATAGAGCTTAAGAGCATTGATGTTGTGTGGGTGGGATAGAAGAAGGGAGGAATACCTGCAAACTTCTTCCAGTCTTCGCCACCGGAACTACGGAAGCTTCCTTCCATGTTTCTTATATCGTGGTTGTACTGAGATTCACCGTATGCAAAACGACCGAAAGAGCCCTTTGCATATTCTCTTCTGCAGAAACAGGAAGCTGCTCTGTAAAAGCCTGTTTCACCCATAGAATATGTAAGGTGAGTTTCTTCAACCAAGCGCTTGATTTCTGCAATTTCTTCAACCTTAAGAGAGCAGGGAACAGATGAGTAAACGTGCTTTCCTGCCTTTAATGCTTCAATCGCCATGGGACCGTGCTTGAAGCGCTGTGTGAAAATTGCAATTGCATTTATTTCCTTTGAAGCCAATGCTTCCTCAAAGCTGTCAATTATTTCAACGCCGAAGTGCTGACTGTATTTTTCCGCACGAGCACGGATAAGGTCACATACATAAACCTTTTCAACATAGGGATGAGCCTTGAAAAGCTCTACGAAATACTGTGCGAAACGACCGCAGCCAATCATTGCTATTGTGATTTTTTCTTTGTTTATTGACATATTATCAACTCCTTCGTATTGACTATACCACAAAAAGTTGCTATAATATATAAAAAAACCAATAAAAAATATTAAAAAACAAAGAGGTGCGATATGAATCTGGCAGAACTTAACCCTTTCATCAGGTATGCGTCGCTCCACAGAACGGAAGTGCACAGGAGTAAATATGTGTCCGTATGCTACGACTGTCGAGTGTTTTTTTCCGTGAAAGCTACGGGTGTACTTTTTATCGGTGATGAGAAATATAATATTTCAAATAATACCGCAGTTTTTCTCCCTCCCGGTACACATTACAGGTTTTTCTTTAATAAGGATAACGGCGGAAAGGTTATATTTATAAACTGCGATATAGTAAGCGATTTTTCTGATGTGGAAAAATCCTTGGGGACAGCGGTGGAGGAACTGCTGGACGAAGATAAGGTTACAAAATATCCTTTGTTGCCGGAGCTTTCGGCACCCATTGTAAAAACCGTTCCCGATATTTGCCATATGCTTTCAAGAATAGCCGAAAATTTTTTTGAAAAACCAAAGTATTACAGAGAGGAATCGTCGGCTCTTTTAAAGCTTTGTTTAATCGAACTTATAAAAAAGACAAAGGAAAGCAGATATTCAAAGCTTTGTGAATCGGTTATGGAGTTTATAAGGGAAAATCATCATGATCCCTCTGTTACAAATACCATGATTGCGGAAATGTTTTCCTATCATCCTTATCACTTGAGCAAAATCATGAAAGAGGAAACAGGTAAAAGTATTCACAGATATCTTATGGATTATCGCCTCCGTGCGGCTAAAAATTTGCTTTTGACAACGGATTTATCAATAGAAGAGGTGGCGTTTTCCGCGGGATTTTCACAAACGGCATATTTTGTAAAATGTTTTCGTGAAAAGACAGGAATGACCCCGAAAAAATATCGTTCCGCAAAGGGAATTGATATGTAAAGCAGGCTCTTGAATTGAAAATGAAATATTGATTTCACGGAGAATTTAATGTATAATAAAGCTACGGAAAAGCGAAAAATAGGAATCGTATTCGGAAAATGAGTCTACGGTACAGAGTATTTTCCGTATCGGATTGAGGGCGAAAGCCTGATGGATGGAGCTTTATAAATTCCGCTCGCGATTTTAAGACAGAAGAAAATTATATGAAATAAGGAGGATTTTTTATGAGAAAGTTATTGGCATTGTTATTGGTGGCTGTCAGCTTATTTGCTTTATCGGGTTGTTCCGATGAAGTACTAAGCAGCGGAGAAAGTTTGCTTCTTTATAAAAATACACTAGATGATACTTCGGCGAATGTCAGCTTTGATATGGATAACGACGGAGAAGATGAAAATATTGAATTAACTCTTTCAAAAGAGGGCTTTATCCTTCTTACAAGCGGTGAGAAGGAGATTTCGTTGGGAAATACTGCATACTATATTTCTGAGGTTTACGGAATTGACATTGATGTTAATGACACCTTTAAGGAGCTTGCTGTAATTTCCACGGAGGACAGCAGCGATATGGTGCTCAGGGTTTTGAGGCTTGATGAAAACGGATTTACGCCTGTGCTTTTTGATACCTTATCGGGAGAAGAGGGATATGAGGCTTACCTTGGATATGAACCTCAGATTGAAGTTTCAAACGGAACAATTAAAACATCAAAGCGCGGAAGATACGGAATGTGGTGCGTAGAGGCTGAATTTACTTATAAAGGAACTGAATTCAGAGAGGAAGTTAAAAAGGAAAGAGCGGTTGTACGTTCTTCCTATAAGGATATGGCGGGATTTATAGAAAACGAATCCGAGGCTTATTTAAGAATGGGCATTATAAAGGATATAGGTGAAGTGGAATCTCTTAAGGAAGGCTATGTAGTAGCTCATGCGGATTTTGTTAATACGGAAAAAGCTAAAAAACGGGATGAAATGATACTCCTTAAAGCAGGGGATGAGTTCAAAATAGTGGCGGAAGATTCCGAAGGATTTGTTAAAATAGAAAAGAAAACAGGTGAATCCGGTTGGATTTACATGGGGAAATTCAAGGATAACCGTGATGAAGTTTCACCCATCGCCTTCTTTATGGCGGACTGAATTTGAGAGGTTTTCATGACAAAGGTTAAAGATATAATAAAAGAAATCGAAAAAATTGCACCGGTGGATCTGGCAGAAGATTTTGACAATGTAGGACTTTTGCTGGGAGATGGTGAAGCGGAAGTAAAAAAGGTACTTCTTTGCCTTGACGCAGACGAAAATACTGCAAAAGAAGGCGCAAAAAAAGGTGTGGATATGATAATTTCACACCACCCCTTAATTTTCCACCCATTAAAGAATCTGGATTTTTCAAATAGTGCATCAAGATGTATGAAAACCCTTATAAAGTCTGATATAGCTGTTTATTCGGCTCATACTAATATGGATACGGCAGAAGGCGGACTTAATGATCTTTTTTGCGAAAAGCTTTCTCTTGAAATAATTGAAGACTTGTCAGACAGCGGTAAGGCTAAATCCTGCGGAAGAATTTGCAAGACAGATTTGACTTTGGAGGAAATGATTGAAAGGGTTAAAAAGGTATATAATCTTCCTTGTGTCCGCTATGCAGGATGCCTTGATAAAAAAATCAGGAAAGTTGCTCTTTGCTCCGGCAGCGGAAGAGGGCTTACGGAAGATGCAATAAGAAAAAATGCAGACCTTTATATAACGGGAGACCTCACATATTCGGATATAAAAAATCTTTCGGAAAACGGTGTTTCATATATTGAAGTTGAACATTTTACTTCGGAGGTTTCTGTTACTGAAATATTCAAAAGTATAATTGGAAAAGCTTTTCCGGAAATTGAAATTTTAATATCGGAAGAGCAAAACGTGGTTAAAAAGATTTGAAAAAAGACGGTGCATTGCACCGTCTTTTTTATCTTATATATTCTTCGGGATTTACTCTTTTTCCGTTTTTTAGAAGTTCAAAATGGAGATGTGGTCCGATTGCCGATTCTGTTACTGAGCTTTCTCCCGCATGGCCGATAATCTGACCTTTTGAGACCTCCTGCCCTTCGTAAACTCTGGTTTCGCTGTGAAGATTGGCATATAAGGTTTCGTAAGTGTCGCCATGGCTTATTTTTATCGTAATGCCAAGCAAGGGGTCTTTTCCCACGAAAGTGACAATGCCTTTTTCTGAAGAAACAACGTCGCCTCCGGTTTCAAGGGCGATGTCAATGCCTTCGTGGCTTCTCCAGTCATCCATGGTTTCAGAATAAATGGGATAAACGGAAAAAGGTGTTGTTTTGTTTCCGGAAGCAGGCATTATGGGAGAAAAAGGGGCAGTGCTTGAAGCGGTAAGAGACTTTTCTTTTTCGAGAGATTCCTTAGTGACCAGTGGCTCTTTTTCGTACTTGGAATCAGGGAAAGCTTCGGGGATTGGCTCATTCTTTTTAACCCTTTCCTCCGGCATAACCTGAATGTTTTCTTCCTTGTATTTTTTGTCTATAGGTTCATTATTACTCTTTGTGATAAAGGCACGGGTTTCTTCGACCTTTGTTTCAGTCCCTTTGTCTATTTCGACAGGCTTTAATAAAAATGTGGAACAAAGGGCAAAAATAAAGCAAAGAGAAAGAACAACAGCGGTTTTATATTTTTTAATAAAAGCTTTGAATTTATCCAAAAAGCTCATCCTTTCTTAAATCTGGGGTGTTCTTTTGTAGTATTGTCACTAATTTATCCTTATATACCGATAATTTTTAATTATTGCTTGAAATATTTATATTTGTGTTGTATAATAATAGGTATGCTAAAATGCCATTGGTATATCAATAAGGAGTGAGACATTATGGCAAATATACGCAAAAATTACACATTGCCCCTTATTCCGGTAAGAGGCCTTGTTGTATTTCCCTTTATGGTTCTTCATTTTGATGTAGCGAGAGAAAAGTCTGTTGCGGCTCTTGAGGCGGCAATGAAGCATGACCAGCTTGTTATGCTTTCCGCTCAGAAAAACATTGCGGTGGAAGAACCGGGGAATGAAGACATATATGAAATCGGATGTATCGCAAAGGTAAAGCAGATGCTTAAAGTGCCCGGCGGCACAATAAGAGTTCTGGTTGAGGGAGTAAAGAGAGCTAAAATTACAAAAATTGACTTTACTTCGGAGGACTTTTTAATTGCAGCGGTAAGAGCGGTTGAATCTGAAAATGCAATGTTTGAGGTTAACAGCTATGATGCAACCGTGAGAAGAATTCACGAACTTCTCAAGAAAGTGTCCCAGTTAAGCGGACAGATAAACATTGATGTTATAAATAACATTTCGTTAAAGGATGATCCCGGTCAGATGGCAGATTCCATTGCAACCAATGTTTTTGTCAAGGTTGAGGACAAGCAGGCGGTTTTGGAAGAGCTTTCCGTGGCAGAGCGAGTGGAGCTTGTAATTAAAATCCTTTCCCGAGAGGCAGAGGTTTATGAAATCGAGCAAAAGATTGCCATGAAGACAAAAAAACAGATTGACAAAAATCAGAAGGATTATCTGCTTCGTGAACAGATGAAGGTTATAAAAACCGAGCTTGGAGAGGAAAATGACGACGAAGAAGAGTATTTAAGACTTCTTGAAGAATCTCACCTTTCCGATGATGCGAAGAAGAAGGTAGAAAAGGAAATCAAGCGTTTGTCCGGTATGCCCTTCGGAACAGCGGAAATTACAGTAATCAAGCAGTGGCTTGATACCGTGTTTGAGCTTCCCTGGAAGAATGAAAAGCTGGTTGAACCTGCCCTTTCCGAGGCATCGGATATCCTTGAAAATGACCATTATGGTCTTTCTAAAGTTAAAGAAAGAATTCTTGAATATCTTGCGGTAAGAAAGCTTTCCGGAAACACCAAAGGTCCCATCATTTGTCTTTACGGACCTCCCGGTGTAGGTAAGACTTCCATTGCAAAATCCATTGCAAGAGCAACGGGCAGGGAATATGTGAGAATGAGTCTTGGCGGTGTTCGTGACGAGGCTGAAATAAGAGGTCACAGAAAAACCTATGTAGGTGCTATGCCCGGACGTATTATAAATGCGGTAAAGCAGGCGAAGAGTAAGAATGCACTTATTTTGCTTGACGAAATAGATAAGCTCGGAAGCGACTTCAAGGGTGATCCTGCATCAGCTTTACTTGAGGTTTTGGACGGAGCACAGAATTTCGCTTTCCGTGACCACTATTTAGAACTCCCCTATGATTTGTCAAAGGTGCTTTTCATAACAACAGCGAATAATCTTTCTACAATTCCTTCTGCTCTTCTTGACAGACTTGAGGTAATTGAGATAACAGGTTATACCAACGAGGAAAAAATGGAGATTGCCAACAATTATTTAGTTCCTCGTCAGATGGAAGAAAACGGACTTAAAAAGGCAAATATCAAAATTGCGGACGGCGTTATGGAAACTATCATCGAAGGCTATACAAAGGAAGCCGGAGTGAGAAATTTAGAGCGTGAAATCGGAACATTGATGCGCAAGGTGGCAACAATCATTGTCACTGAGGGAAAGAAAACTGTTTCCGTTACGGAATCTACCCTCAAAAAATTCCTTGGTGTAAGAAAGTTCCAGAAGGATATACTTGAAAACGAAAATCCCCCGGGAGTTGTAACAGGTCTTGCATGGACCAGCCTTGGAGGAGTAACTTTAACAATTGAAGTCGGAGTTATGGATGGAACGGGTAAGATTGAGCTTACGGGATCGTTGGGCGATGTAATGAAGGAATCTGCCCGTGCCGCAGTAAGCTATATAAGAAGCAGAGCGGACGAGTACGGAATTGATAAGGATTTTTATAAAACGAAGGATATTCACATTCATGTTCCCGAAGGTGCCACACCTAAAGACGGTCCTTCTGCAGGTATTACCATGGTAACTGCCATTGTGAGCGCTCTTACCGGCAGAAGTGCAAAGGCGGATGTTGCCATGACAGGTGAGGTTACACTTACGGGAAGAGTTCTTGCCATCGGCGGACTTAAGGAAAAGATGCTTGCGGCATACAGAGCAGGTGCCAAAACCGTAATTATTCCTTTTGAAAATAAAAAGGACTTGGAGGAAATCCCCAAAGAAGTTTTAAGTGCTCTTAAAGTAATAGCTGTCAAGGATGTTTCAGAGGTTACTGAAAAAGCTATAGGCAAATTTGAGAAAGCCAAAGAAAGAGATGAAATAATCCCTTCCGATAAAAAGGGAGATTTACGAGATATGGCAAACTGAGAAAGGGTGTTTGTATGAACTTAAATAATGCATCCCTTGTGATTAGTGCAGTTAAAGAAGCGCAGTATCCGAAAACGAAAATGCCTGAGGTTGCTTTTGCAGGTCGTTCAAATGTGGGAAAATCATCTTTTATAAACAAGATGTTAAACAGAAAGAACCTTGCAAGAACCTCCTCAAAGCCCGGCAAAACCGCAACCATAAATTTTTATAATATTGATGACACATTGATGCTTGTTGACCTTCCCGGTTACGGATATGCGGAGGTTCCCAAAGCGGAAAAGGCAAAGTGGGCGGAAATGATAAACCACTACCTTTACACAAGGGAAAACCTGATGACTACATTTTTGGTGGTAGATTCCCGTCACAAGCCCTCGGCAGACGATGTTACCATGTATAACTTCTTAAAGGAAAATCAGGGTTGTGTAATAGTCATTGCCACAAAGGTTGATAAGGTGAAAAAGTCGGAACTTAATAAAAATTTGGAACTTATAAAGGATTGTCTCGGTCTTGATGAGGACGATGTTTTGATTCCCTTCTCCGCGGAAAAAGGAATTGGAGTCGAGGATGCCTGGGAGGTTCTTAATGATGTTGTTGAACAAGGCATTTGAGCTTGCTTTCAAGGAAGCGGAAGAAGCAAGGCGTGAAGGGGAAATCCCCGTCGGAGCGGTGGTTTTCAGCGACACGGAAATAATTTCCACGGCACATAATTTAAGGGAGCAGACAAAGTCTCCCACAGCCCATGCGGAAATTCTTGCCATTGAAAAGGCGGCAGAAAAGCTTTCCGACTGGCGACTTTCTGATTTGAGTATTGCAGTAACATTGGAGCCTTGCGTGATGTGTACGGGTGCCATACTCAATTCAAGAATAAAAAACGTATATTTTTCTGCATACGATCCCGATGCGGGAGCTTTCGGAGGAAAGATGGATGTTTCTTTCGGAAAATGCAACGTATGCGGAGGTATTTTTAAGGAAAAAGCAGAAGAAATTATACAAGGATTTTTCAAAGAACGAAGAGAGGATGATAAATAATGGAAAAGGAAAAGTTTTATATAACTACCGCCATTGCATACACTTCGAGAAAACCTCATATAGGTAACACCTATGAGGTTGTATTGACAGATGCAATCGCACGTTTTAACCGTCTTATCGGCAAAGATGTATTCTTCCTTACAGGTACAGACGAACACGGTCAGAAAATTGAGGACTGTGCAAAAGAAGCAGGTATCACACCTCAGGCGTATGTTGACAAGGTTGCAGGTGAAATAAAGGACATCTGGAACTTAATGGGCGCAAGCTATGACAAGTTCATCCGTACAACTGACAAGGAACACGTAGAAGTTGTTCAGAGAATTTTCAAGAAGTTTTACGACCAGGGCGACATATATAAGTCCGAATACGAAGGACTTTACTGTGTTCCCTGCGAATCCTTCTTTACCGAAACCCAGGCAGAGGGCGGAATTTGCCCCGACTGCGGAAGACCTGTAAAGAAAACCCACGAGGAAGCTTATTTCTTCAAAATGAGCAAATATCAGGACAGACTCATAAAGTACATCGAGGATAACCCCGATTTCATTCAGCCCGAGGCAAGAAAGAAGGAAATGATAAACAACTTCTTAAAGCCCGGACTTCAGGATCTTTGCGTATCAAGAACATCCTTTAAGTGGGGCGTTCCCGTAACCTTTGACGACAAGCACGTTATTTATGTATGGATTGATGCGCTTTCAAACTATATCACAGCTCTCGGCTATGATACTGAAGGATCAAGTGACCTTTACAAGAAATACTGGCCTGCAAACGTTCACAACATCGGTAAGGACATTTTAAGATTCCACACAATTTACTGGCCTATTATGCTTATGGCGTTAGGTGAGCCCTTACCTAAGCAGATTTTCGGTCATCCCTGGCTTTTATCCGGCGGAGATAAGATGAGTAAGTCAAAGGGTAACGTTTTATATGCAGACGACCTTGTTCGTCATTTCGGAGTTGATTCCGTTAGATACTATGTACTTCGTGAAATGCCCTTTGCAGCAGACGGAACAATTACACTTGAAACCATAATTTCAAGATACAATGCAGACCTTGCAAATACCCTGGGCAACCTTGTAAACAGAACTGTTGCTATGATAAATAAATACTTCGGCGGAGAAATCAAAAATCCCCTTGCGGAAGAAGAAATTGATGCTGAAATCATTGCAGAGTGCAAACTTGCTGTTGAAACCGTAACAGAAAAAATGAAAACTCTTCGTGTGGCAGATTCCCTGGAGGCAATTTTCGCTCTTGCAAGAAGATGCAACAAGTATATTGACGAAACAATGCCCTGGGCACTTGCAAAGGATGAAGCGAAGAGCGACAGACTTAAGACTGTTTTATATAACCTTGCAGAATCTATCCGTGTAATCGGCGTTCTCCTCTCCGCATTTATGCCTGAAACAGCAGAAAACATTCTTGCTGTAACGGGAGCAGAAGAGACAGCATACGAATCCGTACTTTCCTACAACAAGGAAAGAACTGTTAAGGTAGGCGAAGCAAAGCCCCTCTTTGCACGTTTTGACGAAGCTAAAAAGCTTGAAGAAGTGGAAGCTGATCTTTTCAAGCCCGTTGAAGAAGCAGCTGAAGAGAAAGAGCCTGAAGAATTTATCACCATTGATGATTTTGATAAGGTAAAGCTTAAAACCGCAAAGGTATTAGCTGCCGAAAAGGTTGAAAAGGCAGACAAGCTCTTAAAGCTTACGGTTGAAGTAGGAAACGAAGTGAGAACAGTTGTGTCGGGAATCGCAAAGAGCTATTCTCCCGAGGATATGGTTGGACGTACAGTTATACTTATCACCAACTTAAAGCCTGCGAAGATAAGAGGAATTGAGTCAAACGGTATGATTCTTGCAACCTGCGACGACGGTGAAATCAACTTAATTACCACAGATAAGGAAGGCAAAAGCGGTCTGGAGGTAGGCTGATGATTTTCGATTCTCATGCCCACTATGATTCTCATCAGTTTGATGAGGACAGATTTGAAATCTTGGATAAGATGCCCGAAACAGGTGTTTCGGGCATTATCAACTGTGGCTGCGACATTCCATCATCTGAAATGAGCCTTGATTTTGCAGACAAATATCCTTATATATATGCTTCCGTGGGTTTTCACCCGGGATGCGTGGAGGATTATAAGGAAGGCGACCTTGATAAGATAAGGGAACTTTCGATGCACGAAAGATGCGTTGCAATCGGTGAAATCGGACTTGACTATCACTACGGCAAGGATTTCAAGGAAGAACAAAAAGAGCTTTTCATAAATCAGATTCGCCTTGCAAACGAAGTTAAAAAGCCCGTCATTGTTCACGAAAGAGAAGCCTTTTCCGACTGCCTTGAAATATTAAAGGCGGAAAGACCTGAAAAAGGCGTTATGCATTGCTTTTCGGGAAATAAAGAAACACTTCCTTTGGTTTTGTCTCTCGGTATGTATATCGGTGTAGGCGGAACGCTTACCTTTAAAAACAACGTAAAAACAGTTGAGATGTGTCCTTTGATACCGAAGGACAGACTTTTACTTGAAACCGATGCTCCTTATTTATCGCCCGTACCCTTAAGGGGAAAGCGAAACCACTCCTCTTACATTAAATATGTGGCAGAGCGCGTGGGAGAGCTTATGAATATGACAGCAGATGAAGTAATTAAAATAACTGAAGAAAATGCAAAAAGACTTTTTGGTATTTAAGTTAAAGAGCGCCGAACGTTGTTCGGCGTTATTTTCTTTTGGAAAATCACAACTTTGTCCTGCAATCGCAACATTTTCATATTGACAGGGACTTTCGGGGTATTTATAATGTTATCATGGAGGGATTGCTGTGAAGAAAAGACAGATAATAAATATAGTTAATTTTATAAGAGATACAGAGCCGAGACTTCCTATGGATTTAATAACTCCTGTTAAAAAGCAGATTGAACTTATGAAAAAACATAACCTAAAGGGGACATTTTTGCTTCAGTATGATGCACTTATTGACAAGGTGTATCAGGATATGTTAAAGGAGCTTGACCCTTCGCAGTTTGAAATAGGTGTATGGCTTGAAATAGTTGAGCCGCAGGTTAAAAAAGCAGGTATTCCTTGGCGAGGAAGATATTCCTGGGACTGGGCAACAAATGTGGGATTTTCCGTTGGCTTCACAAAGGAAGAAAGAGAAAAGCTTATAGACGTTCTTTTTTCGGATTTCAAGGAAATATTCGGCTATTACCCCAAGGTTTTAGGCTCCTGGTTATATGATACCCACACGATAAAATATGCAAATGAAAAGTATGGCTTATCTG